>QKDF01000062.1 GCA_003245395.1 Clostridia bacterium | reverse complement strand
CTGGATCGGTTTGACAGTGTAACATTTGTAGCTCCCTTTGTATGGTGGGTTGCGGCATTTTTGAGGTAAGAGTATGACCAAATCAATCTCAATCCTTGGGTCTACCGGTTCTATCGGCCGACAGACGCTGGATGTGGCAGAGCAGCTGGGACTGCGGGTTGCAGCGCTGACCGCCAATCACAATCTGGATCTTTTGGAACAGCAGACACGGCGGTTTCAGCCGTGTCTGGTGGCGTTATATGATCCTGAGGCAGCAGAGGACTTTCGCAGCAGAGTCCGGGATCTGCAGGTAAAGGTGGTTTCCGGACTGAACGGTCTCCTGGAAGCCGCTACGCTGAAAGAGGCGGATACCGTGGTCACGGCGGTGGTGGGAATGATTGGCCTGCGGCCAACGCTGGCGGCGATTGAACAGAGGAAGCGGATTGCGCTGGCGAATAAGGAGACGCTGGTCTGCGCCGGGGAACTGGTGATGGATGCGGCAGATCGTTATGGCGCCGAGATCGTTCCCGTGGATTCCGAGCACTCCGCGATCTTTCAATGTCTGCAGGGCTGCACAGACCGGCGGGAGGTGCGGCGGCTGCTGCTGACTTGCTCCGGCGGACCTTTTTATGGAAAGCAATATGCTGAACTGGAAAGCATGACAAGGGAAGACGCTTTACGACATCCCAACTGGAAAATGGGCCCCAAGATCACAGTGGATTGCGCCACCCTTATGAATAAAGGCCTGGAAGTCATTGAGGCCATGCGACTCTACCGACTGCCGCTGGAACAGGTGGGTGTGTTGATACACCGCCAAAGCATTGTTCACTCCCTGGTGGAGTTTCGGGACGGTGCGGTGTTGGCTCAGATGGGGACGCCGGATATGCGGCTGCCAATTCGCTATGCATTTACGTATCCGCGCCGGAGCGAAAACCCGGAAGAACCTCTGGATTTGCTCTCTAGTCCGCCGCTGACGTTTGCCGCACCGGACTTGGAGGCTTTTCCATGCCTTCACTTGGCCATGGAAGCGGCGAAGCAAGGCGGTACAGCCTGCGCCATTCTGAACGGAGCCAATGAGGCGGCGGTGGGGAGGTTTCTAAAAGGGGAAATCGGTTTCAACGACATTCCCCGTTTGGTGGAAAAAGCCAGAAAGACTGTCTCGGTGGCATATCAGCCAAGCCTTGAGGATATCCTAACAGCAGATGCCGCTGCACGGCAGGCAATTTTTAGATAGGAGCGTTCCATGACAGGACTATATATTCTTGCGGCTATTTTAATTTTCGGCGTTTTGATTGCGCTGCATGAACTTGGCCATTTTGTAGCTGCAAAAAGCTGCGGAGTACAGGTCAATGAGTTTTCCATCGGTATGGGTCCCGGGTTGTTTCACAAGACAAAGGGAGAGACGCAGTATTCACTGCGCCTGCTGCCCATCGGCGGATACTGTGCGATGGAGGGTGAGGACGAATCTTCTCAGAATCCCCGGGCGCTGAACCGGCAGGGCTTCTGGAAACAGTTCATCATTTTTGTCGCTGGCTCTGCCTCCAATTTCCTGACGGGCTTTATCATTTTATTGGCACTTTATTCTGGTGCGGGTGGATTTTATACCACGCAGATCACCGGCTTTGCCCCGGAATTTACGCTTCAGGGGGAAGACGGCCTGCAGGAGGGTGATGAAATCTGGAGCATCAATGGAGAACGTGTCTATCTTTACAGTGACCTGGGGTTGCTGCTGGGGCTTGCCAAGGACGGCGATATCAGTCTTGTGGTTTTGCGAGATGGGCAAAAGATAAGCCTTAACCATCTGCCGTTGACTGTCAAGGAATATACGTCGACAGACGGTAACAGCAAATATAAAGGATACGGCCTCTATTTTGGCAAGATCGAAGAGGCTACGATGGGTGCCAAGCTGAAAACCAGCTGGTATAATACCATTGACTTTGCCCGCACCGTACGGTTGAGCCTACAGATGCTTTTCAACGGCCAGGCCGGGATCAATGACCTCAGCGGTCCGGTGGGAATCGTTTCAACCATTACACAGGTGGGTGAACAGTCTGCCAGCATTCAGGACGCCGTGGAGAATATTCTCTATTTTGCCGCATTGATTGCGGTGAATCTGGCGGTAATGAATTTGCTTCCGATTCCGGCGCTGGACGGGGGCAAGGTTCTGTTTTTGATTGTAGATACAGTGGCGCTGCGGCTGTTTCGCCGTCGTATTCCGGAGAAGTATGAAGCCGCGGTCAATATGGGCGGCTTGGCGGTTTTGATGGGATTTATGCTCATTGTAACATTCCACGACGTCTTTAAGCTGTTCCAGTAGGAGGAACCAACGAATGACAAAGAAATTGATGGTAGGCAATGTGGCTGTGGGCGGCGGAGCGCCTGTGACGATCCAGTCCATGTGCAATACCAAAACGGATGATGTGGCCGGTACCGTGGCACAGATCCATGCGTTGGAAGCGGCGGGATGTGAAATCGTCCGCGTAGCCATCCCGGATCAGGTTGCGGCCGAGTCAGTAGACAAGATTAAAGAGCAGATTCATATCCCGCTGATTGCGGATATCCATTTCAATTACCGGTATGCTCTGGCCTGTGCCGAGCGGGGCATCGACGCCATTCGGATCAACCCGGGCAACATTGGCGGCGAGGAGAAGGTTCACGCAGTCGCACAGGAGTGCCGCAGTCGAGGAATTCCCATTCGCATTGGTGTCAATGGAGGTTCCCTGGAAAAAGAGCTGCGGGTCAAATACGGCGGCGTAACACCGGAGGCACTGGTGGAAAGCGCTATGGGACATGTGCAGCTTTTAAATCGCTTTGATTTTGACGACATCTGCATTTCTGCAAAATGCTCTGACGTGGCTCTGACGATGGCGGCCTACCGTCTGCTGCATGAGCAGACGGACTACCCTCTGCATTTGGGGGTTACTGAGGCCGGGACGCCCTCTATGGGCCTTGTAAAATCTGCCATGGGTATCGGTGGACTGCTGTGTCTGGGAATTGGGGACACGATCCGCGTGACTCTGACAGCCGATCCTGTCGAAGAGGTTTATGCGGCCAAAAAGATTCTGCGGGCTGCGGGACTGCGCAAAGATGGAGTAAATCTGATTGCCTGCCCCACCTGCGGCCGGACGCGCATCGATTTGATTCCTCTGGCCGAGGAAGTGGAACGGCGTCTGCAAAACTGCAACAAACCCATTACCGTGGCGGTGATGGGCTGTGCCGTCAACGGTCCGGGCGAGGCGTCCGCGGCTGATATCGGGATTGCCGGAGGGAATGGTGAAGGGCTCTTGTTCAGAAAAGGAGAAATCCTTTACAAGGTACCACAAGAAAGACTTTTAGACGCTTTGATGGAGGAGATTGACAAACTGTAAGCGCCTGAAACAGGAAACGATTTGAGGGAAGATATGGCATCTAAAATAGCATTTTCCAGTATGTTTGCGGACTTGCTTCCGCCGCGGGAAATCCAATTTAAGCTCTGCGGGGCATCCCTGACGGGGGTTGCTATTGATAAACAAATGCGGACGATTGACCTGCAGATGGAGACAAGGGATATCTTGAGCGAAGAGGAACTGTCTGAACTGCAGCGAGAGATCTGCCTTACATATGGTTTTTCACAGGCTCGGCTGCGGGTCAGCTGCTCGGTTCCTCAGCAGACTGCGGCGCAGGGATTGTCCGGGACGGCTGTCGGCGGCGGAACTAAGCAGGACGGTGGCGTGAAGGATATTCTTTACGGTGGGAAGAAAATTACCGGACGCGTCATGCCGATGAAAGATCTGACGCTGAAAACCGGGACAGCGACTATTACCGGAAAAGTGTTTTTTGCGGATTGCCATGAAACCCGCCGCCCCGGTATGTGGCGCCTGAGTTTTGATATGACGGATTACACCAACTCCGTATCGGTGCAGAAGAATCTGACTGCCAAGGAGGCAGCGCAGTTTGGCTGTCAGATTCAGCCAGGTATGTGGCTGTGTGTGCAGGGGAAGATGGAGCCTACCTGGGACGGGAAGGATATCCAGCTCAATCCCTATGTGGTCAATACGGCTGCACATTCCGAGCGCAAGGATACCGCCCCTGAAAAGCGAGTG
>QKDF01000197.1 GCA_003245395.1 Clostridia bacterium | reverse complement strand
CGGGAAAGGCCCCTGTTTCAATGAAAGGGACAAGCTGATATGAAACGATATGACACGATCCTTTTTGATATGGATGATACTCTTTTTGACTTTCGCCGATCAGAGCGCGAAGCACTTAAAAAGACCATGCTGCTGCGGGGGTTGGAGCCTGACGAGGAAAAACTGGATCGGTATCGGGAGATCAGCGAGGGGCTCTGGCGCAGATTTGACCGCGGAGAGGTAGCAGCCGAGTGGCTGACGGTGGAACGCTTTGCCCAATTTGCCCGGGAGCTGGGCCACAGGGGGGACCCCGCGGCATGGAATAAGGAACACGCCGAGTACATCGGGCGGGAGTGCTGGCTGATGTCCGGGGCTGAGGAACTGTGCAGGGATTTGTTTTCCGCAGGCTGCCGGCTGTTTATCGTGACCAACGGTATGGGAATTTCTCAGAGGAACCGCTTGGCCGCATCCCCGGTTGCTCCGTTGTTTGCCGGCATGTTTGTCTCGCGCGATATGGGCACGAGAAAACCGGATTCGGCTTATTTTCAGATGGTGTTTCAAAAAGCGGGGGACACGGATCTGCGCCGTACCGTCATTGTGGGAGATGGCCTGCTGTCCGATATTCAAGGCGGAATTAACGCGGGCATTGATTCAATCTGGTTTAATCCCGCCAAAATGGAAAATACCAGTGCGGTTCAGCCCAGCTATCAGGTACATACGCTCCGGCAGGCAGGGGATATTATTTTAGAACGGGGCTCTTTTTGAGCAGCCGCAAAAGAAACTTCGTCTTAAAGTCAGGCGTGACTTTAAGACGAAGTTTTAAAACTATTTAGGGCCGAATATAAGAATTGGATGACATCTAAGGGGAATATGCCATCATGTGGGGGAACGGAGCGCTTTTAATTTTGCAGCGTGCAGCCGATAACAGCGTCCATTTCAATTTCGACGTATTGAGTCGGACGCGTCAGCGCCGTGGTTCCCACTACGGTGCACAATGGCCGGATGTCATGGAAAATTTCCGAGTATGCCTGGCAGATTTCTCCTGAAAACTTCATATCTGTGGCGTACACCTTTACTTTAATTGCATCCGAGGCGGCAGCTCCGGCGGTCTTAAGAAGCTGAACCTGTTTTTCCAGGACGTATTTGGTTTGCTCATAAGCGTTCTCACCGTACACGGTGCCGTCGGGCTGCACGGAGGTGGTTCCTCCCACAAAGACGAATTGGTCGATTTTTACCATGCGGCTGTAGCCGACTTTTTCCTCCAGCGGGGCGCCAGAGGAATAATTGGTTCTTTTTCCTTCCATGTTCTGACTCTCCTAATTTTTATTTATTTGCCCGGAATCGATCGTAACGCAGCTCGTGCAGGTCAATCTCGGGCTGTTCGCCCACGGCCAGCTGGCTCAGAAGCTTCCCCACGGCGGGGCCGATACCGAAGCCGTGCCCTGAAAAACCGCACGCAAGAATCAGCCCGGGGACTTCTTCCACAGGACTGATGACCGGAACCTTGTCCGCGCAGATGTCCAGCCAGCCGGACCAGGTGCGGATAATCTTGGCATCCCGCAGCGCGGGGAAATATCCCATGATTCCACGGCAGATGGCCGACGCAGTCATACTGTTGGTGGGGGGAACACCCTCTGTGGATTCCAAATAAGTCTCCAGACCCGAAGCTCCGCCAAACACGAACGAGCCGTGGCTGGTTTGATGCCCGTAAAAGTCTGCGTCCGCGGTTCCAAGCATCTGCCAGAACATAGGGGGCTGGGCCTCCGTGACCAGAACCTCATCAATCTGCTGTACCATGGGGATGTCCAGACCGACGGTATTTGCAATTGCTCTGGAGCCGTAGCCCGCCGCCAGAATGATGACGGAACCCTCGAAGCACTCGCCTTCATCGGTTATGACTGCCTGGGCCTTGCCGCGGAGCTTTTTGACCTCCGTAACCCGAGCACCGCTGAAAAAGCGAACGCCGAGTTGGCGCGCTTTGCGGTAAAACGCCAGTGTTGTCACCATGGGATTCGCGTGCCCGTCGGTGGGGCACCAGGAAGCACCGATGATTTCCTCAGAGAGGCTGGGGCAGATTTCCCGCGCCTCATCGCCGCCGATCATCTCCACTCCCAGCCCACATTGTTTTGCGCTGTTTGTCAGCTGCTGCAGGATGTTCAGATGCCGCTGCGTCTTGCCCAGACGCAGATTTCCTTTTTGATAATACTCGCAGTCCACGCCGAGCTCTTCAGAAAGGCCGGGCCAAATCGTTTGGATTCCCCACATTGCAATGGGCAGTTCGCGCTTGTCCCGTCCGGACTGGCGCACACCTCCGCCGTTTCTGGAAGAACCCCCGTTTCCAATGTAGTCACTGCTCTCCAGAACAATGACAGATACGCCTTTTCGGGCGAGGTTATAGGCCGTGGCATTTCCAATAATGCCTCCGCCCACGATGATAACGTCCGCGGTATTAGTCATTGGACACACCGCCTTCCTTTTCGTCGCCCAAAATATACATTTCAACAGGGCGCATAGGCGCACGGCTTGTAGCAGGCTCAAGTTCGCTGGGCCTGACACCCAGTTCCCGTGCAATGAGGCCCTGCATCAGTCTGCTGCAGGTCTGGCCCTGGCACAGCCCCATTCCGGCACGAAGAAACCGACGCACCTCCGTCATCGTCCGCATACCGTCATGGACAGCCCTACGGATTTCACCCTTGGTGATCTCCTCGCATCGGCAAATAATCATATCGTCGTCAGGGGCGGGAATATATTCGCCGATGTCTCCGCTCCTGTCATTCAGCTTACTCATTGCGTACCCCCTTGTGTGTACTGTCTTGCCCGCATGGACATCTCCGCGGGAACGCGGATGGTGAGCAAGTTTGTTTTATCGTAAGCCGGCGAACTGCGCAGCGCCAACACTTCGCATTCACATACGGGTTTACCGCTGCGGTCCAGCGCCGTCCCTTTCTCTCCCACTTGGGGAAGGGGCAGGAATTCATACGGCATGGTGACCTCGGCAAATCCGTTGCCTGCATCTTCTTTCACCAGGAAAATTGCCTGACCGGAGCAGGATGCGACGCACATGCCGCAACCGGAACACTCCTTGCTGCTGTCGATGCAGGGCAGAGAGGTGAGCTCTGCACCAATTTGAATGCAGCCCCTTGAGCAGGCGTCCTGGCATGGATTACACGGGATGTTCTGCGTGCATTCAATGACGGGATGGATACCTGGTGCATGTGTTACGCCGGGATATGCCTCAATTTCGGATTCGTCTACATAGCCCTTTTCCAAAAGACTCATGGAGATGGGCCGCCCCTCCTCCGTCATTTTGGGAACCTTGCCCCGGTTTTCCGGTGCGAACATTCCTTTTCGCAGCCCGGCCAGCGCCTGCTGGAACTGTTCAAGCCGCGCATCTCGGACGGCCTGGGTTAAAAAGCCGGCGCGCTCGGCAATGGCCGTACCCGCAATGCGGCCTTCGATCATGGCCGAGGAGGCCTCCTCAATTCCGCTGACATCACCGGCCACATAGATTCCGGGAATGGATGTCTGACCAAATTCGTCACAGGCGGGAACATAGCCCGTGGGGGCCTGCACCATTTCGCAGCCCGCCATTTTGCACAGCTGGCTCATTGGAGAAAGCCCCACCGCCAGGCAGATCGTGTCCACATCAAATCGCTTTTCCGTACCGGGCAGCGGCCTGAAGCTGCTGTCCACTTCGGCGATAACCACGCCGGTGACAAATTCCTCGCCCTCTGCTCGGACAATGGTATGGCTGAGATAAAACGGGACGCCGCAGCGCGCCACCTTTGCCGCGTGAACGCCGTATCCGCCGATGCGGGGGGCGGCGTCCACCAATGCGGCCAGCTCGCAGCCAGCCTGCAAAAGCTGATAGGAAACCACAAGGCCCACATTTCCTGAACCCAACATCAGTACCCGCTTTCCGGGCTGTACGTGATGCAGATTCATCATGGTTTGCGCTGCGCCGGCACCAATTACGCCGGGCAGTGTCCAGCCCGGAAAGGTCACCATATTTTCACTGGCGCCCGTGGCAATCAGCACGGCGTCGCCCTTGACGTGGACGGTTTCTTCCCCGATTCTCACCGTAACCTCGCGTTCGCGGAACAG
>QKDF01000323.1 GCA_003245395.1 Clostridia bacterium | reverse complement strand
CCAAAATCCAGGCCAGAGTACAGTTAGCGGTGTAGTGACATTCAGCAATATCCCCTCGGGCAACACCTTTACTCTGACCGAGACCACGGTTCCCGACGGCTATGCTCCGGTATACGGCAGCTATCAGGTGATAGTTGCCCAGGGAGCGGTCACCTTGCTTGACCCTGTCAGCGGCGAACAGATGACATCTGATCCGTATACGATCTATGACTCCGAAACGACCACGTTTACCGTGAACAAACTCTGGAACAACGGCGGCTATGACATTACGTTCCCGGAATCCGTAGATGTAACGCTGGACGCGACGGGGGTTACGCTTCCGAGCACCATCCAGCCGGTTCAGACGCTGAACAGCGACAATCTCTGGACCTATACCTGGACGAATCTGCCCAAGTATACCGCCGCCGGAGCCCTGGCCAGCTATGGTGTGACTGAAACTCCGGTGTCGAACTACACCACGGGGATCACGTATACGGCCATGAATGTTCAGGCTTCCAAGAACGATATTTATCCCAAATGCAACAAGCTGGATGTTCCATTTTCAATCAGCAGCAGTACTTTTGTGGTCATCCAGGCAACAGGGAACGATTCTCTATATAATGATACCGTCTGGACGGCGAATGAGCTGACCTCCAGCCAGCAGAGCGAATTTATCCGGAAGTTCAACAATCTTGGCGGCCAATTCAACGCCCTGCAGCTCTCAACGTCTCTTTCCGAAGTCACCTTTGTTTTCGGACTGGGCACCACTTTCCAGGATGTTACGATTAACAGCAACGGACTCCAATTTACTGCTCCAAAAAACTGGTCTATGTTCTGCTTCGGCACTCTTGTACCGGGTGCCGATATTACCAACACCTACGTGCCGCCTCATGCAATCAACTACTGTGTGGATGCGGATCAGGCTGGACACTCTGAGCCTGTCACGCAGTATTTAAATGTACCCGTCGGCGCCTCCCTTGCTTCCGGATACGACAGCACCTATGCGCCGGCGACCGGATATCATGTGGACGGTTGGTATACCGACAGCACATATACGGAGAGCATGTCTTTACCTGCCACCATGCCGGACAATGATTTGAACCTGTATGGGCGTACCGCTCCAGATTCTGTCACGTATACGGTGAAGCATTGGAAGCAGAGCCTGGACGGCGGATATGTGGAAGATGTGGCCGGCCAGAATACTACTTCCGGGAGCACCGGAGCAACCGCCAGCTTCACCCCAATGGACTATACCGGCTTCACCTATCAGCCCGGGCAGACCACGTATCTGAACAGCAGCACTGCGGCGCAGTCAGATCCTCTTACAATTGCAGGGGATGGCTCCCTCGTCATCAACCTCTACTATACCCGCCAGTCGTATACTGTGACGTATAAGCTGACCGGTGAGAGTTTTCCGACTGACTATGACGCCGGTATTTATCACAAGGACAAGAATGTCCTTTATGAGCAAAGCCAGACGGTTGCCTCCAATCTGACCACGAGTGATAACCCAGCTTCCGGCTACTGGACGTTCAGCCGCTGGAGTCCTACTGCAAAAAGCAATGTAAGCATTACAGAGGGCAGCTTCTCAATGCCTGCCAACAACGTTGTCTTTAAAGGCTCTTGGACGTTCCATGCGTATGGAACCTACACGGTCACTTATAATGGCAACGGCGGCGCGCTGTCCGACGGGGACACCACCAGCGTATCCGATCCCACGTATTACAGCGGCTCAAGCTACACGGTGAAAGACAACAGCGCACTGACGGACCACGGTTTCTCCCGCACCGACTATACCTTTGCCGGCTGGAAACTGGAGAATACGGGCGATATCGTACCGGCGGGAACCGAATGTGCCGAACCTACTTCTGGAAGCGCAACCTACTACGCACAGTGGACGCCGAACACCTATTCCGTCTATGGCGAGAAGATCGTGACCGGCCTTAGTACCCTGCCTGAGAACTACTCTGCTACGTTCAGTCTCTACGGACCAGATGCCGAAGCTTCCGCTTTGGACACCGAAACGGTAACCTCTGCCGACTTTACAAAACAGGACGACGGCAGCTTCGTCGCAGACTTTATCTTCCAGGATGAGCAAGGGACTTCAATTCAGGTTCAGGCTGGCACCTATACTGTGGTGGAGACTTCCGCCAGCAGTGTAGCCGGTAAAACTTTAGCAGCTCCCGCTTACTCCCTGACGACTTACGGCGAAAACGCGGAGCCCGCGGCGACAAATGCCATCCCCATTGGCGCAGCCAATCCGGAATACAACTTCACGGTTACCAACACCTACTCCACACCTTATAATCCGCCTACCGGCACGAGTTATCTCCTTACGGTACAGTGGGTGGATGAGAATGGCACGCCTCTGTCCAGCTCCCAGACCAGCCTGATCTCCTCCGGCGTCACCTATAACGCCGACAGTATCAGCGGAGGCTCCGGCCGCACCTTCGACGGGTACTCTTACACCGGCCTGGGCAGCAGCAGCGATGCGATCAGCGGAACAATGGACGGCAGCAAGACGGTCATCTTCGTTTATACCGGAACCACAATCATCACGACTGATGAGACGCCTCTGGGCGAGACTCCTCTGGCCGAGACCGCGGATGAAACTGAGATCCCGGAGGATGTTACACCTCTGGCCGAGGCCCCCAAGACCGGCGATGAACTGGCTTTGTGGATCGGAGCCGCCGCAGCTTCCGGCATCGGCCTGATCTGGCTGGCGGCCTCCCGTAAGAAGCGGCAGGACGAAAACCTGGACGGCTGATTGAAACCTTACCCTTTCGTTTAACCCTTTGCAGGGGCCTTCCGAATCGTTTCGGGAGGCCCCTCTTTTAAATTGTGACTTGTTGCGGGCAGAACATGCTCCGGTTCAGTACCCCTCACAAGTAATTCTCTCTATATTGCAAAAGGGCCCAGTCCTGAGAGGACCGGGCCCTTTTATTGTGCTGCCGGGGAGCAGGTTGTATTTTTCTCCCAGATTTCTGAGACAGAAACTTTCGGACAAATGGAGGACCACATTTATGCCATGCCGCCATCCCGCCCACACATCAGGAGGAAAGCCATGCCTTGAAATGCTGCCGCAACCAGCGGCGCCTGCTGGGGAATCCTTGGTGACACCACGCCGCCCAGTGCGGCCCCCAATATAAAGCAGCCGATCACGCCATAATAACATACAGCTTTGTGCCGCAGCTGCGGTTCATCGCTCCAAACGCCATGGTACAGCGCCTCTGTTCCGCTGCGGAGGTTTCCGGTGCACATGGTACTGGCAAACGGATTTCCCCGTACTTTTCGGAATGCCTCTACCTGTAGCGCACAGACAAAGGATACCATTACGTTGACCGCCGTATCCGCCTCTCCCTGGGGAATGAAGGCTGCGGCAATCAGCACCACTATCTCGGCGCCTAAAACCAGATGCCGCCAGTGAAACCGGCCGGCGCGCGCACGGAGGCTGTTTTTTACCATCTCCGTCGCCAGGATTCCAAGGCAGAAAGCCAGAATAGGAATCAAATAGTGTGTCGCTTCAGCCCACTCCCGCAGGGCCAGATGGATGGCCAGCAGCACCAGATTACCCGTCTGGGCATTGGCGAATACCTCACCGCGGCACAGGTAAGTATAGGCATCCAGAAAGCCACCCGATACCGCCAATAGGGCAGCCACTTTAAAACTTTCGGATTTTTGCGTATGCAACCGTGTTTCCTTCCTTTCATAGGGGAAGGCCGGTGCAGCGCACCGGCCTTGCTTTTAGTATTCCACAACACCCTCATAAACCAGCTTGGCGTCGCCGGTGAGGATCACTTCTTCGTCGGTATAGTTCACCACAAGATCGCCGCCCCGCAGCTTCACTGTGATGTCTCTGCCCTTCTGGCACAGGCCGTTGGCTACTGCCGCCACCACGGCCGCACAGGCGCCGGAGCCGCATGCCAGCGTCTCACCGCTGCCCCGCTCCCAGACCCGCATCTTAATGGTGCTCTCGTTCACCACCCGGATAAACTCCGTGTTGATGCGCTCCGGGAACCACTCGGCGTGTTCAAACTGAGGCCCAACGTGGGCCACATCCACCGTGTCCACCCGCGGGCAGAACACTACGCAGTGGGGATTGCCCATATCCACACAGGTGATGGCCCACTCCTGTCCGCCGATGCGCACAGGGTAGTCAATCAGCTGCTTTTCTGGCAGGGTAGTGGGCAGGCCCGCCGTGTTCAGAGTCGCCCGACCCATGGAAACACTGGCGGAATTCACCTTCCCCTCCATGGTATAGAGCTGCACCTCCCGGATACCGCTGATGGTCTCCACCCGAATCAGGTCCTTCTGCACCATTCCCTTGTCATACAGATACTTACCCATACACCGCAGTGCATTCCCCGCCATGCTGCCTTCACTGCCGTCGCTGTTGAACATCCGCATTTTGGCGTCAGCCGCAGAGGAATGCTCCATCAGAATGATGCCGTCGGCGCCGATGCCCGTATGGCGGTCGCACAGGGTAATACACAGGGACTCCGGACAAGTGATAGACCCGTCGAAATTCTCCAGGAAAATATAATCGTTCCCGCAGGTCTGCAGCTTGGCAAAGGGCAGCTTCTGCCGCTCGGTGCGCATGTGACAGATGTCCACCAGCTCCGTATTTCGCTGAGTATAACGGGAAGCCAAGATGTCTGTCAGCGCCGCCGCCGTATCCAGTGAGGTCAGGCACGGGATTCCCAGCTGCACACAGCGGTGGTTGAGGTGAATGAAATCCTGAATATATTTCGGCTCCGTAGAGCCGGTAAGGATGATAAAATCGATTCCTCCGTTTTCCAGAAGGCCAAACACCCGATTGTCCTTACCCAGCTTGCCCACAACCTCCACGTCGGTGCCCAGATGGGCAATTTCAGCCGCAGTTCCGTCGGTGGCATAAAGCTTGTAGCCCATGTCGTCCAGCTTTCGGGCGATGTGCACCACCTCGGGCTGATCCCGGTGGTTGACGGAGATCAAAATTCCGCCGCGCTTGGGTTTTTCGATTTTATAGCCCGCGGAAACCAGACCCTTGAACAGGGCCTCCGTCAGGTTCTTGCCTACGCCCAGCACCTCGCCGGTGGACTTCATCTCCGGAGAGAGAGACGCATTGGCATCGGTGATTTTCTCAAACGAGAACACCGGCACTTTCACCGCCACATAGGGCGGGGTCTTATAAAGTCCGGTGCCGAAGCCCAGGGACTTGAGCGGTTGGCCCACCATGACCCGGGCCGCCAGATCCACCATGGGCACGCCTGTGACCTTGGAGATATAGGGCACAGTACGGGACGCCCGGGGATTGACCTCGATGACGTACAGCTCGCCCTGGTAGATCAGGTACTGAATATTGATCAGGCCACGGGTCTTCAGGGACAGCGCCAGCTTTTCGGAGCAGTCCACAATGGTCTTGAGCATCTTGTCCCCAATATTGAAGTGCGGGTAGACGGCAATCGAGTCGCCGGAGTGGACGCCGGTACGCTCGATGTGCTGCATGACGCCGGGGATCAGCACATCCACGCCATCGGAGATCACATCCACTTCCAGCTCCCGCCCCTGGAGATACTGGTCCACCAGAACGGGGTTTTCAATCTTGCCGGAGAGGATGACCTCCATATACCGGCGAACCTCGTCGTCGTTGTGGGCAATCACCATGTTCTGTCCGCCGATGACATAGGACGGGCGCAGCAGCACCGGATAGCCCAGTTCGTTGGCAGCGGCGAGGGCTTCGTCCAGTCCCAGCACGCCCCGTCCCTGGGGCCGCTTGATCTGGAACCGCTCCAGCAGCTCGTCGAACCGCTCCCGATCCTCGGCCATGTCGATGGACTCGGCAGAGGTGCCCAGGATAACCACGCCGTGGCTGTCCAGGAATTTCGTCAGCTTGATAGCCGTCTGGCCACCGAAGGCCACCACTACGCCCACAGGCTTTTCCACATCAATGATGTGCATCACATCCTCTGGGAACAGCGGTTCGAAATACAGCCGATCAGCGGTGTCGTAATCAGTGGAGACGGTTTCCGGGTTGTTGTTGACGATGACAACTTCATATCCCAATTCTTTGAGTGTCCAGACACAGTGCACGGAGGAGTAGTCAAACTCGATACCCTGGCCAATGCGGATGGGGCCGGAACCCAGGACAATGATCACCGGCTTGCCGCTGCGGGGGAAAGAGCGGGATTCACAGGTTTTGTCAAAGCTGGAATAGAAGTAGGGTGTCTCGGCATCAAACTCCGCCGCGCAGGTGTCCACCATCTTATAGACCGCAGCCTTTGCCGGAACAGGCAGTTCTTTTGCGCCAGACAGACGCAGAAGCGCTTCGTCGGGATAACCGTACTGCTTGCCGCGTTCATACAGCTCCGGCGTCAGGCCGGAGGGCAGGGTCTGCTCAAAAGCCGCCAGATTGCGCAGCTTATGGAGAAACCACCGGTCAATGTGGGTGATCTCAAAGACTTCATCCGGGCTGACACCCGCCTTGATGGCCTCATAAACCGTGAACAGACGGTGGTCATCCATGCGTGCAAGCCGCTCCCGAATGGGGGCGGTATCTCCCGCATCCACCTTGCGGTTGAGTGTGTCCATCCCGATCTCCGCACCCCGCACGGCCTTCATCAGGGCCATTTCAAAATTGGGAGCGATGGACATGACTTCACCGGTAGCTTTCATCTGGGTACCCAGCTTCCGGGATGCATCGGCGAATTTATCAAAAGGCCACTTGGGAACCTTCACCACGATATAATCCAGCGCAGGCTCGAAGCAGGCGCAGGTCTTACCCGTGATGTCGTTGCGGATTTCATCCAGAGTATAACCCAGAGCAATCTTGGTTGTAATCTTGGCGATAGGATAGCCCGTGGCCTTGGATGCCAGAGCAGAGGAACGGGAAACGCGGGGATTGACCTCGATCACGGCATATTCAAAGCTATCGGGATTGAGGGCCAGCTGGCAATTGCATCCGCCCACGATACCCAGCGAGGAGATGATGTCCAGTGATGCGGTACGCAGCATCTGATACTCTTTGTCCGATAATGTCTGCGTGGGCGCCACCACGATAGAGTCACCCGTGTGGATGCCCACAGGGTCCAGATTTTCCATGGAACATACGGCAATCACGTTGCCCACCGCGTCCCGCATGGTCTCAAACTCGACTTCTTTCCATCCGAAAATGGCGCGTTCCACCAGAATCTGCGTAATGGGGGATGCATCCAGACCCGTGCCGGCAATGACTTTCAGCTCCTCGGGATCAGCGGCGGCTCCGCCGCCTGCGCCGCCCAGAGTAAAGGCAGGCCGGACGATGACCGGATAGCCGATGCGCTCGGCCACGGCCAGAGCTTCGGCCACGGTGGTGGCAATGTCCGAGGGAATGACGGGCTGGCCAATGGCCTGCATGGCCTCTTTAAACAGCTCCCGGTCTTCGGCCTTGGTGATCGCCGCGGCGTCGGTTCCCAGCAGACGGATACCCTGCTCCTTTAAAAAGCCCTCTTTGTCCAGCTGCATCGCCAGGGTCAGGCCAGTCTGCCCCCCCAGAGAGGCCAGAATGCTGTCGGGCTTTTCCTTGAGCACAATCCGTTTAATCGTTTCCACAGTCAGCGGTTCAAGATAAATCTCGTCCGCCATGGCCTGATCGGTCATGATGGTGGCGGGGTTGGAGTTGCACAGTACAACCTCCACGCCCGCATCTTTCAGCACGCGGCAGGCCTGAGCACCGGCGTAGTCAAACTCGGCGGCTTGTCCGATGACAATAGGGCCGGAGCCAATCACCAGAACCTTCTTAATCCTCGTATCCAACGGCATTACCGGTCACCTCCCATCAGTTTTACAAAGCGGTCGAATAAAAATCCTGTATCCTTCGGGCCGGAGCAGGCCTCCGGATGGAACTGGACGGTGAACGCTTTCAGTTCCGGATAATCGATTCCCTCGCAGGTCCCGTCGTTGGCGTTGGCAAACGAGATTGTACCCACCTTCACCGTGTCGGAATCCACGGCGTAGCCATGGTTCTGACTGGTGATGAACGTGCGTTTCCCGTTGACCTCCCGCACCGGCTGGTTGACGCCCCGGTGGCCATACTTGAGCTTATAGGTGCTCCCACCCACCGCCAGAGCGGTGAGCTGATGCCCCAGGCAGATACCGAACATCGGAACCTTTCCCAGAACCTTCTTAATCTGTTCAATCTGGAACTGCGCCTCCTGGGGATCTCCCGGGCCGTTGGAGAGCATTACGCCGTCGGGCTTCCCTTCCAGAATTTCCTCCGCCGACGCGGAGGCCGGCAGCACCGTCACCTCGCAGCCCCGCTTTTGCAGCTCCCGCACGATGTTGCGCTTGGCGCCGTAATCCAGCAGAGATACGGAAAAACGCTTCACGCCCTCCGCAGGATAAATTGCAGAGGCACTGCAGGTAACGGAATCCACTGCCTGCGTGACGGCGTACCGCTTCACCTCGGTTAAGTCTGCCGGAACCTCATCGCAGATGGTGGCATTCATTACGCCATGCTCCCGGATGATCCGGGTCAGCTCCCGGGTATCCACACCGCATAGCGCCGCGATCCCCTGCTGTTTTAAATAGGTGTCCAGATCCTCTTCCGTGCGGAAATTGGAGGGCGTGGGGCACCACTCCCGTACCACATAGCCCCGGACACAACACTTTCCCTCAAAATCCCGGGGAATGATGCCGTAATTGCCGATCAGGGGATAGGTCTGCATGACAATCTGTCCATAGTAGCTGGGGTCCGTCAGGGTTTCAATGTATCCGCACATTCCGGTTGTGAATACCAGCTCCCCCACCGTATCCCGTTCGGCACCGAAGCGGACACCTTCAAAGACCTGCCCGTCCTGCAGTACCAGATATGCATTCCTCATGTTGTTCCTCCCATCGTTTCACCTGGCCGCAACGCGGCTATTATACACTGTCAACATATAATTATCCACTTTTTGCGGTTACAGTCAAGATTTATTTCAAAAATATTCATCCATTTGTATATAGACTTTCTCGCTAAACAACAGTTTGTTTTGTGCAAAATGCGCCGCAGGCCTAAAAATACCATTAGTTCAATATTTTATCCTACTTTTAACGTTTGTCAAGGAAGGTTGACCTTTCTATTTTCATTCCACTTTTATGAATAAACAGCCGGGTTCTCCTCGCGCATTTTCTTCTTAAAAACGCTTTCTGCGCATAAGGTCATACCTTTATCTGCAGCTTTAAAAGGCGGCGGACACCCGCCCGCCGCCTTTTGATTCATTCACCATCATCCAATTTGAGAACAGCCAAAAACGCCTCGGTCGGCACTTGAACAGTACCCAGAGAGCGCATCTTTTTCTTGCCTTCCTTCTGCTTTTCCAACAGCTTTTTCTTACGTGTAATATCGCCGCCGTAGCACTTGGCCAGCACGTCTTTGCGCATCGCCTTCACGGTTTCCCGGGCAATGACGCGGCCGCCGATGGCCGCCTGAATGGGGATCTCAAACAGCTGGCGGGGAATGTTGTCCTTCAGCTTTTCACACAGCCGCCGGGCACGGGGGTACGCCTTGTCCTTATGGGCAATAAAGCTGAGCGCATCCACCTGATCCCCGTTGAGCAAAAGATCAACCTTTGCAAGATCGCTGGCCCGGTATCCGGACAGTTCATAGTCCAAAGAGGCATAACCCTTGGTATTCGCCTTAAGCGTATCAAAAAAATCGTAAATAATTTCATTGAGAGGCATCTGATAGTGCAGCTCCACCAGATTGGTGTCCAAATACTGCATATCCTTAAACTCGCCACGCCGGTTCTGGCACATGGGCATGATATTGCCCACATATTCGTTTGGTGTAATAATCGAAACCTTCACGTACGGCTCTTCCGCCAGCGCAATGGAAGCTGGGTCAGGGTAATTGTGGGGATTGTCCACGAGCACCTTTTTGCCGTCGGTCTTGGTGACCTCGTAAATAACAGAGGGCAAGGTCGTCACCAGATCCAGATCAAACTCCCGCTCCAGACGTTCCTGAATGACCTCCATGTGCAGCATGCCCAGAAAACCGCAGCGAAATCCAAAACCCAAAGCCGCGGAGGATTCCGGCTCAAAGGACAGCGAGGCATCATTCAACTGGAGCTTTTCCAGCGCGTCCCGCAGATCCGGGTATTTAGACCCATCCTCAGTGTAAATGCCGCAATACACCATGGGCTGTACCGGGCGATAGCCGGGCAGCGCCTCCGTCGCCGGACGGCGGGCCTCGGTAACCGTATCACCCACCCGTGTATCTTTCACATTTTTGATGCTGGCTGTAAAATACCCAACTTCTCCGGCGGACAGCTCCTTGCAGGCCTCCAGACCTAACGGCAGCAGATGCCCGCATTCCAGCACTTGGTACTCCGCTTTGGACGCCATCATTTTTACCGCCATGCCGGTGCGCAGCGTCCCCTCCATCACGCGCAGATAGACGACAACCCCCCGATAGCTGTCGTATTGGCTGTCGAAAATCAGCGCTCGGAGCGGTGCGTCCTTGTCGCCGGGGGGAGCGGGAATCTGGTTTACCACTTCCTCCAGCACGGCCTGGATATTTGTCCCCAGCTTGGCGGAGATCTCCGGTGCGTCCATGGCGGGCAAGCCAATGATGTCCTCCACCTCTTGCTTGGCTTTTTTCGGATCGGCGGCAGGCAGATCAATCTTGTTGAATACCGGCAGAATCTCCAGGTTGTGCTCCATGGCAAGATACGTGTTGGCCAGCGTCTGGGCCTCCACGCCCTGCGTGGAATCCACCACCAATACTGCACCCTCGCAGGCCGCCAGGGATCGGGAAACCTCATAATTGAAGTCCACATGACCCGGCGTGTCAATCAGGTTGAGTTCATAGGTCTCACCATTCTGCGCCGTATAGTTCAGCTTAACAGCCCGGGCCTTGATGGTAATCCCACGCTCTCGTTCCAGATCCATGTTGTCCAGCAGCTGATTTGACATCTCCCGCGCGGAAACGGCATTGCACTTTTCCAGCAGCCGGTCCGCAAGGGTAGATTTGCCGTGGTCGATGTGGGCGATAATGCTGAAATTCCGAATATGAGTCTGGTCTGTCATCATTTCTTTATCCTCCTCGGGCGTCTGTGCCAGAGAATCTCTGGCCGCGCACCGGCATAATTGTCCGCATCATAAATTTTTCCCATCTTGAAGATTGTTTATTTTCCTGCCAACTCGCTCAGGCGCGCATCGGCGCTGTGCAGTACCTGCGTCATGCACTGCCCCCGGCCCGGATAGTCCCGCAGCAACGCCTCACTGGACAATTCCGGAAACGGAACGCTCTGCTCCCTGAGCGCCTTGAGCGAACGGGTGAACTGGATTTCCGAAAGCTTCATGTCCGCCTCGGCGCCGCCCATGGCTGCAATCTCAGCCTCGGCGGAAAACATGGCCTCGTTTCCACCGGAAACCCGGTAAAACCGGCGGTAGATCTGATAGATGGCGGCGGAAAGAAAGGCGGCCGCCTCATTGACCGCGCTCTTGTCGTTCAGTTTGCCCAGCAGATCAAACAGCACTCCCGCTGCACCGGAGATCAGCTTAGCCTGCAGCGTGGCCAGCACGCTGCCCCGCAGCACATTTCCCTGGTCTGCCATATTCCACAGATCCTTGGAGGTCAGCACACCCCCATCCCGGATCAAAGTGCGCCCCAACATGAAATCGGCCGACACCCGATAATACTCACATGCCCGCACCCCAAAAGCCAAGCCCGGCTCCCGGATACCGTTTTCATAATGGGACAACAGCGCCTGAGAAATGCCCAGATCCGCAGCCGCCGTCCGCTGTGATACCCCCCGCTCCTGCCGCAGCAGCGACAGGGTCCGTGAAAATTCCGTACTCATTTTCTCTCTCCTTTATACTCCGGACGCTAAAATACACGCCGTATAGTCTATCAGAAACTATACAGCGTGTAAAGAGTTTCTCTGAAAAAAAGTGGTTTGAAATTAAAACAGACATGCCTGATTGGGCAATACATCACAGCCAATCGCCCGGAGCTGCTGCATATTTTCCTCCATAAGGCGATCGGAAATGGTCATACGGCAGATGATGTCCTTCACCGTACGGTCCAGAGCGGTGCCCTCGGAATAATCCGCCGGGAAAATATAGTCCACGCGCCCTTTGATCATCAAATCCTCCACGCCGGGACGATTGCTCTCCTGATAGACGGCAATGGCCTGGCCGCCGTAGGCCCGCATCATCTTCATACATGGAACGTCGGACAATCCATCCCCCACATAGATCATGCTGGTGAACGGTATACGCTTGCTGTCGTCTGGCATAGAGGCGTTCAGATCCCGGTCGTTGGACACGTCCAGAACGCCCTTGTTGATCCGGTAGACAAATTGAGTCTTGGCGGTAAAATTGACTGTCAGCTTCGGCCAGACGGGTCGTCCGTCTCCGTCATAGTAAAACTCGCTGGCGTAAATTTCCTTGAATTCTCCGCTGATGCTGCTGCCCTCGATGATCTCCCGCAGGCCGGAGGAAATGATATAATGTTCCACTTCTACGCCCTGCGTCCGGCCGAAGGCGTTGATGCGCCCAAACCAGTCCCTTACGCCGGGAAACAGCACAATATTCCTGCCCTTTTCCACCAGATCCTGCCGAGTAAATGGCAGATTTTTCTGCTCTGCTTCCCGCAGCATGGTATACATATAGGCCAGAATTCCATCCATCCGGTTAAGGCGGCCAAACTCGTTGGCCTCATGCCAAAACTCTCCCGGCGTCATCCCCAGGCTGGGGATAAATGCATAATCCTGCATATCCGTGGTGCACAGGGTCTTATCAAAATCGTAAAGCAGCGCCACGATGGGCTTTTGCGGTAAACTCATATGCTTCCTCCGTCAAAAAAGCGGCCCGGAAAGGCCGCTTTTGATCGACTTAGTCGTCATCGTCGTCCAGCCCGTAATTCCGGCCGAACTTCAGGTCGTGCAGATCCATGCGCCGGGTCGGCTCATTATTTTCCGGAATTTCAAAGGGGTTTCCCTCCGGGTAACTTTCCTCCCGCTCCGCTGCGGCTTCCTTCGCCGGGACAGAATCCTCGGGGGCAGACGTCACAGGTGCCGCTTCTTCCACAACTTCTTCCACCTGCTCCACAGGCTCTTCCTTGAAAGCAGCCAGGATTTTCTCCTCGATCTGCACAGCAGGCTCCGTCTTGGGGGCCTCCTGCCGAACTACCGGCAGCTGGGGAAGCTGGTCAAGAAATGCCAGCTGACGGGTACACAACTCCCGCGTACCGGAAATAAAGTCCGCCAGTTCCCGCTGCCCCGAGAGCAGCCGCTCCTGAGACTCGTCAAATTCGCGGCGCAGCTCACCGATTTTGCCCCGGGCATCCTGTTCCGCCTGGTCGAGCATCTGATCCCGCTTCTGTTCCGCCTCGCGCACAATGGAATCCGCCATCTTCTGCGCAGTTACCAGCGTGGCTCGGATGGAGTCCTCAGTAGCGCGATAGTCCTCCACTTTCTCCACCAAAACCTTCATCTTGGCCTTCAGCGCGGCGTTTTCCTTATAGAGCGCGGTATAGTCATCCGTCAGCTCATCCAGGAACTCGTCCACCATGGCCATATTGTACCCGCCCATGACGGCCTTCGCAAAAGCGTGAGCGGAAACTTCCTGTGGTGTCAGCAATGAAAAGCCCTCCCTCTGCATCCCGGGCGGGACGCATCCAATTCATGGCACAGCCTTAGAAATAAAGGCCGTTATTCTCCAGTTCGTCAATCAGATCGCCCTCGATATCCACATGATACGGGGTGATGATGTATGTATTCGCGGCAACTTTTTTGATCTTGCCCTCCCCGGCATAGGCAACGCCGGAAAGGAAATCAATCAGCCTGCGGGCAATATCCTTGTTGGTGGACTCCAGATTCAAAACCACCGTACGCTTGTCCTTCAGGTGATCGGCAATCTCGGAGGCGTTTTCAAAGCGCTCGGGCTTGACCAGAACCACTTTCAGCTGTGTGGTGGCATGGATATTGACCACCTTGTTCCGACGGTCATCCGCGCGGCTTTTCCGGTCTTCAAAAGAACTATCCTTGCGCTCATTGGCGTCGAAGTCGTCAAACTCCTCATCTTCGTCCTCGTAGGGATGGGTCCATTTTTTCAGTTCATCCAAAATGCTCATGCTTCCAGCCTCCCTGTCTCATTCGCCGCCGGATACGCCCTGGCGCCAAAGATCGCACTTCCCACACGCACCATGGTAGCACCTGCGCGGACCGCATCTGCAAAATCTCCGCTCATCCCCATGGATAAAATATCGAGTTTATTATCATACATCTTTTGATTTATGTCAACATAGAGACAGCAGACTTTTTCAAAATTGGAAAAATTTTGTCCATTTTCCGTCTCCACAGGCGGAATGGTCATCAAACCCCGGACGCGGATGTGCGGACAACCGGACGCCCGCTCCGCCGCGGCAAACACTTCATCAGGCGAAAAGCCGCTTTTTGCGGCCTCCTCACCGATGTTGACTTCCAGCAGAATATCCTGAATCATCTCCAGCTTCGCAGCCTGCTTCTCAATCTCCGCCAGCAGTTCCTCCGAACCCACGGACTGGATCAGTGCGACGGTTCCCACCACCTGTCGGACCTTATTGCGCTGGAGATGGCCGATAAAGTGAAGGGGCGCACCGTCATAGGCATGTTCGTCCAGCTTTCCAAGCATCTCCTGCACCCGGTTTTCTCCCAGAGCATCAATGCCGGCAGCGATCGCCTCCCTGCAGGCGGCAGCGTCGTTCATCTTACTGGCGCCCACCAGCGTGATCTCCGCCGGGTCCCGCCCGACCTCCTTGGCGGCCGCGGCGATCTGCTCCCGTACCCGCGCAATATTCTCCTGAATCGACATGCTAAGACTTCCTTTCTGTGTCTAAAAGGCATCAGTTGATTACTTTTCCGTCTTCCAGCCCCGCGGCGGCGATAATTACCCGATCACCGGCCCGCAAGCGGGTTACATCAGAGTCCGTATTGGCCTGCGCCAGGGCGAAATCATCCCCGGACCAGATCACTGTGACCGGCTTGAAGCGGGCAACCATGCCCACCACACAGTAAACGCCCGTCTGTCCCTCTCCGTTTACCTTTACGGCCTCCTTGGGAATACGGATCCCGGTCAAAGTGCTGCGGACAATATCTGCGGACTGGCGGCGCAGCAGTGTCAGCTGCGGCAAATATGTATTACCACGGAACACTACCACGGCCCTGTCTTTTTCCTCGTCACTGATGGACTGCACCGTGACGTTCAGGTCTATATCCACG
>QKDF01000248.1 GCA_003245395.1 Clostridia bacterium | reverse complement strand
CCGCCACCAGACGATCCTGCACCGCCATATCCGTCAGCACCAGCTTGGCCCGTTCGGAGTCAAAGCGGTCATCCTCCGTATAGGTGGACAGGTGCAGCACCGGCCGCGCTCCGTGCGTCCGCGCGGAGGCCAGCAGATTGTCGTCGTCCAGCGGAAGCAGACTTCCGTCCGCCGAAAGCCCATAGGTGAAGGGCGTCAGATAGGACAGAAACGGCGTCTCCGAATCCAGCAGCGACTGGTCGATAAACGGGTAGGCATAGCCGTTGAAGCCCGCTGAATTTTTGGGAGGGTCCTGATAGGTGATGACCAGTTCCTGCCCGGCGCTGACCGCCGGCTGACCGCCCAGCGGCCAATTGTTCTGGTAGAGTTTGCGCACGGTCGTACCGTAATTTGCGGCAATGGACGTGAGTGTCTCTCCTGCGGTGACCGTGTGGACGGTCTGAGGGAACAAAACCACCAGGGTTTGTCCCACCGCAAGCGCGCCGTTGGCGGGCACCTCATTGTCCGCCGCAAGGCGGTCCGGTTTTACTCCGTAAGACGTGGCAATGGAAGTGACGGTTTCCCCTTGCTGTACCACATGAATCGTCATGACTGCATTCCCCCTTCAAATCAGACTATGCCGTGTGGACGAGGGTTATGAAAAAAGAAAACCGGCGCATCGCTGCACTGGTCTTCTTTTGAGAGGGGGACAGTTGGAAGGGGATTCGATCCTGTCAAATCAAATCGCTACACTGCCCTGTATGAGAGAAACCGGACCACGTGTCGGTCTCACGTGGGTGTTGAGAGAAATCACTTGATTTTTAACTGTAAATACGATAACATAGGTTTTGCCATTAGAGAATGTCTGATTTGTACTATGAAACATGAAAAGGCGGCATAGGTTGTGAACATCAAAAAATATGAAGCGTTTGTAAGGGCCGTTGAGTTGGGGAGCCTTTCCAAAGCGTCGGAAGAACTGGGCTATACCCAGTCCGGAATCAGTCACATGATGCAGTCTTTGGAGGATGAGGTGGGCTTTCCTCTGATGATCCGCACCTCGGCCGGCATTATGCCAAATTCCGAAGGGGAGATGCTGCTGCCGATCATCCGGCAGCTGCTCAACACCAACGAGAGCCTGGAGCAGTACATCGCCAAGATCAAGGGTTCCGACACCGGACATATCCGTATCGCCTCTTTTTCCAGCGTGGCCATCTACTGGCTGCCCACCATCATCAGTGCGTTCCAGAAGGATTTCCCCAACGTGGAAATCCAGATCATCGAAGGCGGCGCCGATCACATCGACGCCATGATGGACAGCCACGAGGCCGACCTGTGCCTGTATACCGGCGGCGAAAACCGCAGCTTCGACTGGATTCCGCTTTGCCGGGATCAGATGATGGCTCTGGTTCCCCCCGGACACCCCCTGACCAAGCGAGGCTCCGTCCCTATCCAGGCATTTGAAAATGAACAGTTTATCATGCCTCTGGCAGGTTACGACTATGAGGTGCATCACGTATTGGATAAGCTGGGCAAAATACCCCACATCCGCTTTTCTGCCTGCAACGATTATGCCATTATCAATCTGGTGGCACAGGGCCTGGGCGTATCCATCCTGCCGGAATTGCTGGTGGGTAATTACTGCGGCAATGCCATTCCGCTGCCTATGGACCCGCCGCAGTACCGGGTACTGGGCATGGGAATCCCTCAGATCAAGGCGGTTTCCCCTGTGACGCGGAATTTTATGCGCTATGTCCAGAGGCATGTGAGAGACACCAGAGGGCCCTATGCCCCGCAGTCGTGAGGGGAAGCTGGAGCACTCTGCCCGGGCGGAAATCAGTTTAGCAATATTTTTTTCAACCGCTCCGAGTGTTTTATCCCAGGAGCGGTTGACTTTTTTTCATAATTTTATTAAAATTGTGAATAGGTTATCAATTAAAGTGGACTCCGCCCCCGCCGGGAAACGGGCGCGGAGATGAAAGACGCTTCTCGAATCGCGCGCTTTTCCGATGAACCATGGAGGTTCTCTGATTGGCCCGCCTTGCGGACAGCGCCTGTTTTTTTACGCTGAGACCATTGACGGATGCTGGAGGTGGAGTACGTTGGTCGTTTTGCTGTTTTTGACATGGATTTTGCTCTCCGGCAAGGTGAGCATTTCCGTGTGCGCCTCCGGGGCGCTGGTTTCGGGGCTTTTATATCTGGCTGCCAACAAAACACTGGGTTATGGTCCCGCCATGGATCTGAAAATTGCGGGAAAGCTGTGGAAGGGACTGTGCTATCTGGGGTACCTGCTCTGGGATATGCTGCGGGCAGGCTTTGTCGTCATGCATCTGATCTATGCACGCGGGCAGAAAATCGAACCCCGCCTGATCTGGTTTCACACTGCACTGACCACGCCCGTCGGCCAGGCAGCCCTGGCCAACGCCATCACGCTGACCGCCGGGACCATCACGGTTTGCCAGGAGGGAGACCTGATGTGCATCCACACACTGGACCGATCGCTGGCGGAGGGCATGGAACACAGCGGCTTTGAAAAGCACCTGAAGGAGTTGGAGCAATGACGATGGACGCCGTCAAGAACACCGTCCTCCCCGCCGGGGCGATTTTACTGGCGCTTTTGATTCTGGCCGCCCTGGTGCGGGCCATTCTGGGCCCCCGCTTCACCGACCGGGTGATCGCCGTCAACATGATTAACACCATGGTGGTGGCCATCATCTGCATCCTGTCGGTGTGGCTGCAGGAGGATTTTCTGGTGGACGTGGCGCTGGTTTACGCTCTGCTGAGCTTTTTAACCGTAGTCGTGCTGACCCGCATGGTGCTGGTTCGCCAGCGCCGCCGGCAGCAGAAGGACTCTCAAACGGGTACAAAAGGCGGAAAAGGAGGCGCGGCTCATGGTAAGTGAGATTTTCTCCGGAATCGGCCTGGCCTTTCTGATCTTTGGCCTGTTCGTGTTTTTCACCGCTGTGCTGGGCCTGTTCCGCTTTGAATATGTGCTCAACCGGATGCATGCCGCCGCGGTGGGCGACGCCCTGGGGATTTTCTGCATCCTGATCGGACTGATCTTCCTCCACGGGGCCACGCTGCCTGCGTTCAAAACGGTGCTGATCCTGGTGTTTCTCTGGATGACCAGCCCCGTGGCCAGCCATCTCATTGCGGAAGTGGAAGTGGCCACCATCCCCAATATCAAATCTGAATGCAAGGAGGAGCGGAGATGAACGTCTTGGAAAATGTCTTGTTGGTGTCCCTTGTGGTGTGCGCCGTGGCCGCCCCTCAATGCAAGCGGCTTTTGAACGTGGTGATCGTCTATCTTGCGTTTTCCGTGATGCTGGCCGTGCTGTGGAGCCTGCTGCAGAGCCCTGACCTGGCCATCACCGAAGCCGCCGTGGGCGCCGGGGTGAGCGGAATCCTGTTCTTCCTGACGCTGAAAAAGATCCACGCGCTGAAAGGAACACGGGATGAGTGATCCGAGGGAAAATCAGGGCCGGTGGAGACGGTTTGTCGGCTGGGTCAACGGCGAGACCGAGGCTGACCCCACCACCGCCTATGTGATGCAGTGCCGCCTGTCCCGCCCCCGCAGAGGCGAGGAGGAGCACGAGCTGCGCGAGCGCAAGCGACTGAAAAAATTTATGAGCCTCTACCCCTTGGCAGCCGGCATCATGGTGTTTCTGCTGACGCTGATTTTACTGTCCGCCGTGGTGCAGATGCCCGCGTTCGGGCAGGCCGGGAACCCCATCAACAACGAGGTGTCCGAACACTATCTGGAATATTCCCAGGAGGAGACCGGCGCCAGCAACGCCGTGACCGCCATGATTCTCAGCTACCGGGGATTCGATACCCTGGGCGAGAGCTGCGTGCTGTTCCTGGCGGTGAGCTGCGTGCTGATGCTGCTGGGCCGGGACCGGAACAACACCGACGACCACGACCTGTGCGTGCTGCGCAGAGAGGACGCCATTGAGCGTGACCACGGAGACAACATCCTCCACCAATCCGCCCGGCTGCTGATTCCTTTCATTTTTCTGTTCGCCATCTATGTGCTGCTCAACGGTGAGACCTCGCCCGGCGGCGGCTTTTCCGGCGGTGCCATTCTCAGCGGCGGAATGATCCTCTTTTCAAGAGCCTATGGCGGGGAGCGGGCGGGGAAGGTCTTT
>QKDF01000040.1 GCA_003245395.1 Clostridia bacterium | reverse complement strand
AGCATCCACCATAACGAAGAACTGGCTTCCGGCAGAGTCGGGAGACATGGCGCGCGCCATGGACAGCACGCCCAGCGTGTGGGGCAGGTCGTTCTTCTCATAGCCGTTGCCGGAAAATTCGCCCCGGATGGAATAGCCCGGACCGCCCATACCGTTGCCGTTCGGGCAGCCGCCCTGGATCATGAAACCGGGGATGCAGCGGTGAAAAATCAGGCCGTCATAGAATTTGGAATTGGCCAGCGCAATAAAGTTGTTGACGGTATTGGGGGCCTTCTCGGGATACAGCTCGGCCTTCATCACCTTACCGTTCTCCAGCGTGATGGTGGCGATAGGATTTTTGATCTCAGACATATTTAATGATTCCTTTCTTTCATGTGGCGGTCCATCTCCCGCAGGGCGTCCCGCTTGGCAATGGTTTCCCGCTTGTCATAGCTCTTTTTGCCCTTGCACAGGCCAACCTCCAGCTTTACCCGGGCGTCCTTGAAGTAAACGGACAGCGGCACCAGCGTATATCCGTCCTGCTTTACCAAAGCCTGCAGCTTACGGATCTCCCGCTTGTGCATCAGCAGCCGCCGAACCCGTTCCGGGTCCTTGTTAAAAATATTCCCCTTTTCATAAGGAGAAATGTGCATTCCATGGACGAACAGCTCTCCGCTCTTGGTCTCACACCAGGCGTCCTTCAGGTTCAGCGTGCCGGCCCGGATGGATTTGACCTCCGTCCCCGCCAGCTCGATCCCGGCCTCATACCGATCCTCCACAAAGTAATCGTGGTGGGCCTTGCGGTTCTGTGCCGCAATTTTGATGCCCTTCTTCTCCGTGAAAAACACCTCCTGCTTGGATGTCTGCCAATTGCACGGAAACGCGCAGCGTTCTGCAGTGGAATCGGCATCGTTTACGGCTGCACCCGAAGCGCAGGGGCAAAATGCCGTGTAGGGTTATTTTACCACACCGCGGCTCGTTCTTCAAGCACTACCCTGCGCTCCTAAGGCGGACCTTTTTAAAAATTTTTTACAGTCTGCACGTACTGCCGCGAACCGTCTTTTCATCAGATATTCCACCGCTTATCCCGCCGCACAGAGCTTTTCAGCACTTTATAACCACCAGCTTCGGGTTTTGACCAATTAAAAATGTTGCCAAAGGTTTCAAAAATGATTGTGTTGCAATCCTTTCCATGGTATGCTATATTCTGAATTGTGTAAGATTTTTCATGTGCGTTTGTGTCTTTTTGGGCCAATCGCCGTTTTTTACAGTTCGCCCGACGGTATGAAGACCCGTGGGCGGGGAACAATATTCCTGACAGAACTGTTCCTGCCGGAAAAAATGACTGCTGTTTGAAGAGAGGGTATTTACTTGTCAAAATATGTGATTCAGGGCGGCAACCCCCTGTTCGGTGAAGTGGAAATCGGCGGCGCCAAAAACGCAGCCGTGGCCATCATTCCCGCCGCACTTCTGGTAGACGGCGTGTGCCGTATCGAAAATATTCCCCAAATTTCCGATGTTAATCTTTGTCTGACTATTTTGCAGGGACTGGGTGCCAACATTCGCTCCATCAACCGCCATACCGTAGAGATCGATGCCTCGCATATCCGCTCCACCCGCACCTCCTATGACCTGGCCCGCAAAATCCGCGCCTCCTATTATCTGATCGGTGCCCTGCTGGGCCGCTTTGGCCGCGCAGAAGTCGCGATGCCCGGCGGATGTAATTTCGGCGTTCGTCCTATTGATCAGCACGTCAAGGGTTTTACCGCCCTGGGTGCGAAGGTTGTGGTGGAAGGCGGATTTATCCACGCATCTTCTGAAACAGGTCGTCTCAAAGGCGCCAATGTCTATTTGGATGTAGTCTCCGTGGGCGCCACCATGAACATTATGATGGCCGCCGTTTTGGCGGAGGGAAACACCACAATTGAAAACGCCGCGAAAGAACCTCATGTGGTGGATTTGGCCAACTTCCTCAACTCCATGGGCGCCAATATCCGCGGTGCAGGTACCGACACCATTAAAATTCAAGGTGTAACCCGTCTGGGCGGTGGGTCTTATGCCATTATCCCCGATCAGATCGAAGCGGGCACGTATATGGCCGCTGTTGCCGCCGCAGGCGGACAAGTGCTGATTAAGAATATTATCCCCAAACATATGGACTGTATTACTGCCAAATTGCAGGAATGCGGCGTGGAAGTGGAAGAGCATGAGGATACGCTTCTGATCCGCCGCACCGGCCCGCTACAAAAGGCAAATGTCAAAACCCTGCCCTATCCCGGCTTTCCCACGGATATGCAGCCGCAGATGGTTGCAGTTCTTTGTCTGGCACAGGGCACCTCTCTTGTGACGGAGAGTGTATGGAACAACCGTTATCGGTATGTGGACGAACTCAAGCGTCTGGGTGCCTGCATCCAGGTGGATGATAAAACCGCCGTGGTGGAAGGTGTGGATCACCTCACCGGCGCACCGATTCAGGCCTGTGATCTGCGGGCGGGTGCAGCGCTCGTCATCGCTGCGCTGGCGGCGCAGGGTGAATCTGAAATCTGCTGTGTTCAGTACATTGAGCGCTGCTATGAAAACATTGTGGAAAAGCTGCGGGAGCTGGGCGCTAAAATCCGTGTAGAAGAGGATCACGACGACTTGAACGGTCTGGAAGCCCACATCGGCTGAGCTGCCCCATATGGATCACCAGCGTCTGCTGCGGAGCATGGCGACGACAGTCGGCGTTCTTCGTAGCAGACGCCTTTTCATGAAAAGCGAGGTATTTTCTTTTGACAACCCTACATACTCTGGCCAGCGGTTCTTCGGGCAACGCAGCCCTGCTTTCTCAAAACGGCGTTCATCTCCTACTGGACGCCGGCATTTCCTGCCGACGCATTGCCGCATCGCTGCAAACACTTGGGCTCTCTCTGTCTGATCTGTCCGCTGTTTTAATCACCCATACCCACACCGACCATATTGCGGGGCTGCAAACCCTCCTGAAAAAATGGGATGGCCCGGTCTGCGCCAGCGAGGACGCCGCCCGGGATCTTCGGCGGCGTTATGCCGGACTGGATGACCGCCTGCGCCCCTTCCTTCCCGGCGCACAGTTCGAGGTGGACGGGTGCGAGGTGGACTCCTTCTCCACCTCCCATGACGCCCCAGGTCCTGTGGGCTTCCGGATCGGGGATGCCGGGCTTCTGACCGATACGGGCTATGTCACCGAACAGGCTGCCGAGACGCTGCTGGGTGTTCCCCTGTTGATATTGGAGTCCAATCATGACGTGGATCTGCTGCGCTCCGGCCCCTATCCCTACTATTTGAAGAAGCGCATTCTGAGCAACGAGGGGCATCTTAGCAACGACGATGCCGGGGTCTTTGCCTCCGCCAGCGTCCACGCCGGAACCCAGACGCTGATACTGGCCCATCTGAGTGCAGAAAACAATACGCCTGCGGCCGCCCTGCAGTCCGTCCGTCAGGCTCTGGCCGATCAAACTCTGAAGGCTGGCGTGTCGGTGGCACCCCGAGATTGTGTGGGGCCTTGTCATACGGTTGAGGAGCGCGCGGCATGCAGAAAGTAACCGTCCTGTGTGTGGGGAAGCTGAAAGAGAAATTCTACGCCGACGCGGTAGCCGAATACGAAAAGCGACTGTCCCGGTACTGCTCTTTGGACATCGCGGAACTGCCGGAGGCAAGGCTGCCTGAGAGCCCTTCTTCCGCTGAAATCGATCAGGCCTTGGAAGATGAGGCCCGCCGGATCGAAGCGCGGCTGCCCAAGAGCGGCGCGCTGATCGCCCTGTGCATTGAGGGAACAGAGCTTTCTTCGCCACAGCTGGCAGAAAAGCTGGCCGGATTCGCCGTCTCCGGCGTCTCCCAGCTCACGTTTCTCATCGGCGGCAGCGTGGGACTGCACCCTGGCCTGAAAGCACGGGCAGATCTTCGCCTGTCCATGTCTCCCATGACCTTCCCCCACCATCTGGCCCGAATTATGCTGCTGGAACAAATCTATCGAGCTTATCAAATTCAGGCAGGAACAAAATACCATAAATAAGGAAAACTTTACAATTTATGCAGGACTTTCCTGCGGAAAGGGAGTACACTATGGACGAGTATTCCAAAGATATCTGGTCATTTGGCAAAGAGGATCTGCCCGACCGCTGGCCCCAGGGACCCGACGGCCTT
>QKDF01000299.1 GCA_003245395.1 Clostridia bacterium | reverse complement strand
CGTAAATATTCTGGCCTCCCTGGTATTTTCCGGCATGACCGGCTCCGCCGTGGCGGACGCCTCCGGTCTTGGCAAAATGGAGATCGACGCCATGCGCCAGGAGGGTTATGACGACGGTTTCAGCTGCGCCATCACCGCCGCTTCCGCGACCATCGGTCCCATTTTCCCGCCCTCTATCCCGATGGTCATTTATGCGATGCTGACCAACGCCTCCGTGGGTGCGCTGTTTATGGCCGGCATGGTTCCCGGCGTACTGCTTGCCCTCGCTCTGGGCGTCTACGTGGTAATCATCGCCCGCAAGCGCAACTATCCCCGCAGCGCGCCTCCCACGATACATGCCTATCTGCGCTATCTGTTCCAGGCGCTGCCCGCTATGCTGACTCCCGTCATCCTGTTGGTTGGCATCTATACCGGCGTCATGACTCCCACCGAGGCAGGCGCCATTGCCGGACTCTACGCCTTGATCGTGGCTGTGATCGGCTACCGCATTCTGTCCTGGAAGGCTTTCAGGCAAGTTTTGATTGACACAGTAAAGTCCACCGGCTCCGTTTCCATCATGGTGGGCGCAGCCTCCGCCATCTCCTTTATTTTCGCCAAGGAGCAGATCGGCACCATGCTTGGCAACTGGCTGCTCTCCATCACTGACAACAAATACCTGTTCCTGCTGTTGGTAAATATTATTATTCTGGTACTGGGTATGTTCGTGGATACCTCCGTCATCCAGCTGGTGATGATCCCGATTCTCTGGCCCGTGGCCCAGCAGTTGGGTATCAACATCATCCACTTTGGCCTGGTCATCGTATTCAACATGATGGTCGGCCTGTCTACTCCTCCCTTTGGCATGTGCCTGTTCATCACTTCCGGTATCTCCGGCACACCGCTTAAGGACGTCATGAAAGAAATCAAGTGGCCCATCGTGGTCATGCTGATCGTATTGGCCGTCATCACCTATATTCCGGACGTGGTATTGTTCCTGCCCAGAATATTCGGCATGAGCTGAAATTCAAGAAAACAGAAAGGAAATTTACAGTTATGGCATTTTCAATCCACCCCGGCGTATGGCCGGTGATGATTACTCCGTTCACGGAGGACAATAAGCCTGATTTCAAGGCCATTGAGGGTCTGACAAACTGGTATATCGAAAAAGGCTGTTCCGGTATCTTCGCCGTATGCCAGTCCTCCGAGATGGCCTATTTATCCGAGCAGGAAAAGCTGGACATTGCCCGCACGGTTGCCGAGACCGTGGACGGCCGCATTCAGGTCGTGGCCTCCGGCCACACCGCCGACAGCAAAGCTGACCAGTACCGCGAAATCGAGAATATGATGAAGATTCCCGGCATCGGCGCTTATGTTCTGGTTTCCAACCGGCTGGATCAGCAGCACGAGGGCGAGGAGGTCTTCCTCCGCAATGCCCAGGAGATTTTTAATCGTTTTCCTGAGATTGAATTCGGCATTTACGAGTGCCCAATGCCCTGGAAGCGTCTGGTATCTACGGAATTCCTGAAGAAAGTGGCTCCCGACGGCCGGATGGTCTTTCTGAAGGACACCTGCTGCGATTATGAACTGGTCCGGGAACGGCTCCAGGCCGTGGAGGGCACCCCGCTGAAAATCTTCAACGCCAACGCGCAGTCCTGGTACGACAGCTATTGCCACGGGAGCGCCGGCTACAACGGCGTTATGGCCAACTTCCATCCCGATCTGTACAAATGGGCGTTTGACCACAAGGATTCCGACCCGGAAAAGGCCCGGCTGGTGGCCCACTTCCTGACCGCCGCAGCCATGATCGAAATGCGGGCTTATCCCTGCAGTGCAAAGTATTATCAAAATCTGGTGGGTATCCCCATGACGACGTTCTCCCGCAGCTGTGACCGTACAAAGCTGGATAAAAACGCCATCGGCGAGGTGGAAAGCCTGATCGCTCTGGAAAACTATGTCCGGAAGCAGCTTGGCATCTGACTCTTGCGCCGAAATATGAAATGACGTATAATGAAAAAAATTATGACCCGATTTGAACGATTGCTTTTCGTAAGCCGCAGGGAAAGGAACAGACGATCATGCTGAGAAAACCCAAGATTCTAGTGGCAGGCAGCTTCGTGATGGATCTGATCGCATCCACTCCGAAAGCCCCCAATTCCGGTGAAACGGTCATTGGCACCGCCTTTCGTACCGCTCCGGGTGGAAAAGGCGCCAACCAGGCCGTCCAATGCGCCCGTCTGGGTGCGGAAGTCACCATGGTGGGTCAGGTGGGTGCAGATGCTTTCGGCAGGGAAATGCTGGACACCGCCGCAAAAGCCGGCGTGGACATCAGCCATGTACCTATGGACAGCAGTGTGTCCTCCGGTGTTGGCCACATTCTGTTGGAGGTCAGTGAGCACGGCGCTCAAAACCGTATCACTGTCATCCCCGGAGCCAATTTCACCATTACCACCGATCAGGTAGCCTGGCTGAAGGACGAAATCGGGAAGTTCGATCTCGTGATGCTCCAGCTTGAGATCCCCATGGAGGTGGATATTGCCGTGGCGCGTTACGCCAAGGCCGCGGGTGTCCCGGTCATGCTCAATCCCGCCCCTGCCGCGCCCATGCCTGCGGAGCTGCTGGAGTGCGTGACCTATCTCTCCCCTAACGAGCATGAAGCCGCCGCCATCTCCGGGATCCGCCTGCGGGCGGATGAAACCGGCGTGAACGACAATGATCTTCGTCAGGTAGCCGCCGCGCTGCGCCTCAAGGGCGTGGAAAATGTGATCATTACGCTGGGTGGAAACGGCTCCGCCGTTGCGGGAACAGATGCAGTCTGCTATACTCCCTGCGTAAAAATGCAGGATGTGAAAGATCCCACCGCCGCCGGTGACTCCTTTGTTGCCGCTTTTTGCACCGGCCTGACCGCTGGCTTGGCACAGAATCAGGCTTTGGATTTTGCCAGCCATGTTGCCGCCATCACTGTCTCCCGGATGGGCGCCATGCCCTCCCTGCCCACTCTGGATGAGGTGCAGGCTCTGTTGCGGGAGCGAAATTACACTGGCTTTGATCCCGCAGTGCTGGATGCGCTGAAATAAGATAATTTCAAAAGCGCAGCTGCCTGACGCGGCGGCTGCGCTTTTCAAATCAGGAGGTATTGTTATGAAATCGGAAAGCACACAGGCCGTGGAATCCTTTCTCGCCTCCGCCCGGAAGGAATTTGACACCTTTGCATCTTCTCTTCAGGCCGGAGACTACGAAAAGGCCGCGGCACTGATTACGGAATCCCGGAGTCAGGGCGGCCGGCTGCACATCACGGGCATCGGCAAGCCCGGCCATGTGTCCGCCTATATGGCATCTTTATTCTCATCCACCGGCACGCCTTGCTATTTTCTCCACGGTACAGAGGCCGTTCACGGCTCCTGTGGGCAGTTGGAAGCAGGAGATGTCGTCATCTGCATTTCCAACTCCGGCGAGACAGCCGAGCTGAAGGCCACTGCCATGGCAATCCGCAACAACGGCTGTAAGCTGATTGCCGTAACCGGCAACCCCGACAGCTGGCTGGGCACTTATTGTGATGCTTGCCTTTTCGCCGGCGTGGGCGAGGAGGGCGGCCCCTTGAACCGGGCTCCCCGGAATTCCATTCTGGCTGAGACATTGACTCTTCAGACTCTGTCCGTGGCTCTGCAGATGGAGCACGGATGGACACCGCAGCAGTACGTCCGCTGCCATCCCGGCGGAAAGCTGGGCCAGCTGCGGGACAGCGAGCAGTAAGAGGAGGCGTCATATGCTGACAGGAAAGCTGATTCACCCTGAATTGATGCGGGTGCTGTCTCTGTGTGGACACGGTGACAAGATTCTGATTGCAGACGGCAACTATCCTCTCGCCGCCAAGACCGGCGAAGCCGAAAAGGTCTATTTGGGCATAACCCCCGGCCTGCCCACCGTGACCCAGGTACTCCAAGCTCTGCAGTCCGTATGCAACTTTGAAAAGGCAGAAGTGATGCAGCCCGAGGACGGGTCCGAGCCGGAGATTTTCGGTGAGTTCCGCCAAATGCTGCCGGGCATTTCTCTGGACAAGCTGGGACGCTGGGACTTCTATGACGCCTGCGGTGAAAAAGTGCTGCGGCTGGCAATCTCCACCGGCGAGCAGCGCACGTTTGCAAATCTGTTATTGACCGTGGGCT
>QKDF01000101.1 GCA_003245395.1 Clostridia bacterium | reverse complement strand
AAGGGAAACGCAGTGCGCCTGCGGACGCCGGATTCACGGGTGTGGAACCGCGCCCGCCGTGGTCTTTGCGGGAAGGAACAGGCGCTCGGTGGGGGCGCCCTCCAGCCGCAGAAGCCAAAGCTTCTTGTCCACCCCGCCGGCGTAGCCTGTCAGACTGCCGTCTGTGCCCACTACCCGGTGGCAGGGAATGAGGATGGAGATGGGGTTGTGACCCACCGCGCCGCCAACCGCCTGGGCGGAGACACGCTTTGCATCCGGAGCAGCCTCAAGCTGCCGGGCGATGGAACCGTAGGTCATGACTTCACCCCGGGGAATGCTCCGCAGGACCGCCCACACCGCCTGGCGGAACGGACTGCCCGACGGGGCGAGGGGGAAGGAAATCTCCGGTGCCATCCCGGCGAAATAGGCATCCAGCCACGCCGCCAGCGCGTCGAAGACAGGCAGCGGGCCTTCCTGCACAGGGCCGGAGAGCGTGGAGGCAAAATACTTTTGATTTTCCATCCACAGCCCCGTGACCGCAATGCCGTCGCTGGCGGCAGTCAGTGTTCCCACGGGGGAGGGAAACCGGGTTACATACGTCATGGGGTGGCCTCCTTCACGGCAGATTGTCTTCGGTACGCGGCGGGAGATGTGCCCGTCCGGGCATGGAAAAAGCGGTAAAAGGCGGGGATGCTTTCAAACCCCACGGTCCAGGCCACATCCGCAATGGGCGTTTGGGTGTCGGAGAGCAGCGCCTGCGCCTGCTCCAGCCGGGCGCGGCTGCGGTATTCCCGAGGACTGACGCCGTAGTGCGCACGGAACAGCTCCGCCGCCCGGCGGCGGGTCAGTCCCAGACCGGACAGCGCATCCGAGCCGGCATCCAGCAGCGCCCGGAAATGCTCCGCCGTGTCCTTGTCCGGTGCATAGGCGGCAAGATCCGGCCGGCACCGTTTGCAGGGGCGGAAGCCGGCGCGCAGCGCCTCGGCCGCCGTGGCGAAGAACACCACGTTTTCACGCCGGGGGATTCGGGACGGACACGACGGGCGGCAGAAGATTTTTGTGGTCTTCACGCCGTAGAAAAACAGCCCGTCAAACGCCGCGTCGTTCCCTGCGACCGCGGCCCATTTTTCCTGATCGGTCATCGCTTGACCTCCCGTTTTTTCGGCGCGGGGTCTGTCAGCTCCGGCAGAGCACCGCTCGCCACCGCCCACAGATACAGGCTGGCCACCGTGCCACAGGGACTGTACCGGCGCCGGTATTTCTCAAACTGCACCCGGTCGATTTTGCGGTGGCGGTAAAGCATCCGCATTCCCCGCAGAATGGCCAGATCGCCGAAGCTGACCACGTCCGGCCGCTGCAGGCAGAAGATCATCAGCATCTCCGCCGTCCACACGCCCACGCCCCGCAGAGCCGAGAGCCGGGCGATTACCTCCGCGTCCGGCAGAGTGCGCAGGGCGTCCACGTCGAAGTCCCCGCAGGCGGCGGCGTCCGCGAATTCCTTGATATAGGCCGCTTTTTTGAACGTGATGCCGCAGGACTGCAGCTGCGCTTCCGGGGCGGCAACAATGGTATCGGGCGTGACGGTTCCCAGCGTGTCCGTCATCCGTCCCCAGACGGTGGCCAGCGCGGCGGAGGAGATCTGCTGACCCACGATGTGGTGCACCACGGAGGAGAACAGATCCGGATTCACGCTGCGCGCAATGGGGCCGATGCGGTCGATTGCCTCACCCAGCCGCTTGTCCCGGCGCTTTAAATGGGCGATCTCAGTCTCGCCGTATTCGAAAATCATAGCGTGTTTCCTCCGTTTCTGACGGTATCATAGCACAGATGCGAAAAAATTTCTTCTCCGTTTCGGAACTTCCATTTTCCGCCGGACAGCCCGGGAGAAAAATATCCGCGGAAAGCGGCAGGCGGGCCGTTCTCTGCGGACTTTTTTACATAATGATATTACCACAAATCCGGAAAATTTTCAAGACTTGTATCTGCGGGAGCAGGTGGGTATACTGCAGGCAGAGGAGGGATGGTATGGACGAACAATTTTCCCTGGAGCTTCCCGCCATGCTGCGGCAGGCGGGGGAGGACGCCCTGAAAAAATGCAACGCGATGACCGCCCGTTTCGGCCTAACGCTCACCCCGGCGGAGATTTCCGAACTGGCAGGGCGACAGCTGACCGCTCTGCGGGACACGGGGCGGGTGGAATTTGGAGAGGGGGTGCTCCAAAAGCTGGTACACGCCTTCTGCGACTCGCCGTATTTTCTGCCGGACAACTACGCGGAGACACTGGCCGAGCTGCTGGACGCCTTCTACTGGTTCAAAAATGAATCCGAAGACCGTATCCCCGACGACGAGTTGATCGAACAAATGCGCGCGGTGTTCGATGGGCGGGCACAGGGCTCGGCGGAGTATCTGTCCGGTCTGACGCCGGAGGAGCTGTCCCGCTATGCCCGTGGGAATTGGGACCCGGAGGATGCCGACGACATGGGTGATCTGTTTTGACCGCCGGGGAAGGACTGTCCCTGCGGACGGAGGGTCTGACGGATGAGGAGCAGGCCGCGCTACAGGGCAGGCTGTGGGGGCTGCTGAGCAGGCGCACGGCGCAGTATACGCTGGGGGACAGCTCTTCTGTGCCGGAGAAATTGGCGGGAGAGCTGCTGGAATCCCTGTGCTTTACGCTGGAGGAGGGACTGGAAGCCGAACAAGCCCCGCCCCGGCGGCTGGTGACGGAGCCGCTGGACGCGCTGCTGCTGCGGGGGCAGGACGCCCTGCGGGTCAAAACGGCGGAGACCGAGCGCCTGTGGCGGACGGCCTGCCTCAGCGCGCCGGACATCGACAACATCGCCCTGCGGGATACGCTGCGGAGCATCGGCGGTTTTTTCAGGCAATATGATCTGCTGTTTCTGGCCCATCAGATCCCCTGCGACATCGACTATCAACTTCTGTGCCCGGTATCCGGGGAACTGCGGGGCGTGGAGTATCTTCGGGAGTACCTGCGGCGGATTGTGGCGGAAAACGCTCTGCTGCGGGCATTTTCCGGCGAGCGTGTGGCGCGGCTGCTGGAGCGCAGCTGCCCGGATTACCGGGGGCTTTTGATCAACCTGTGCGAGCCGGTTCTGCTCAATGCCGCGGGGCTTGCCCTCCTGGGCGGGGACATCGGGGCGCTGGGGCTGACGGAGGAAGAACGCCACCGTCTGGCGGAGCATCTGGCACCGCTGAATCCGGAACAGGGCAGACAGGCGCTGGTGCAGGCGGCCCGAATGGTCTGCGCCGCGGCGGGTCTGGGAGAGGGCTTTGCCGCGGACTATCTGGCGGGCGCGGCGGCGGAGCAGTGGCCCCGCGCAGCGGCGGCTCTGGCGGCGGGGGATTTGTCGGAGGTGTTTTTCTCCTTGAAGTAGAAATTTCCAAGGCAGGCGGCAAAGAAGAATTGCCGATGCCCGCGGGGAATGCTATAATAAAGAAAACACCGCCCTTGCGGCGGAACCGAACAGACTGCGAGGCTTCCATATGAACCACAGATTTCTTTCCGCTGCAATTAACGGACTCTGCCTAGCTCTGCTGGCCGGGGTCAGCCTGTACCTGATCGCGGCCTGGAGCGACATCCCCGAGCAGATTCCCGGACACTACGACGCCGCCGGAGAGGTGAACCGCTGGAGCGGCAGGGGAGAGCTGATTTTTCTGTCGGCGCTGGGCTGGGTCATGTATATCGGAATGACGGTCATCGAGCATTTTCCCGGCTTGTGGAATACGGGCGTCAAAGTGACCGAGCAGAACCGGGAGCAGGTGTACCGGGCTTTGCGGACGCTGCTGGCGACCCAGAAGCTATGGGTTGTGGCAACGATTACCTATCTGACGTACAACGCGGCGCTGTCCCGGCAGCTGAGCGTCTGGTTCCTGCCGGCCTTTCTGGTGCTGGGACTGGGTTCCTTGGCGATATGCCTGCTGTGGCTGTTCCGGATCGGGCGTGGGACGGCCTGACGAAGCGCGCCTGCCGTGACATGATGTGAAACGAAAGCCACACCGGCGCATGTGCCGGGGCGGCTTTTTTCATCGTGAGTACAGCCAAAACGGAGAAGAGACATTCCTGAATGCGGGAGAATACACCAGATCGCTCCGGCGGACATTCCGCCGACTTGCCTGAAAACGGGCGGAGACACCGAAAAAAAGAGACTTCGC
>QKDF01000307.1 GCA_003245395.1 Clostridia bacterium | reverse complement strand
GGAGGGGGTCCTTCCGGACTGCTTTCCGCCCGATACCTCGCGCAAATGGGCCACACGGTGACGCTTTGTACCCGGGAAGTACAGTGGGGCGGTCTGCTTCGCTATGCCGGGCTTCCCCCTCATAAGGAAGCCATTCACCACAATGTGGAGACCTTGGTCCGCGAAGCGGACGCAGCCGGTGTCCGGCTGTCTCCCGCTACGGAGGTGGACGAGGGGTATCTGCAAAAGCATCCTTTTGACTTTTACTTGATTGCCGAGGGCTGCCGGGAGCGAATCCCAGAGATCGAGGGGATTTCCTGCCGCCGCGTTTACATGGCATCAGAGATTTTTGAGGCGGACGGGGATTTCCTGGACCGCCTGGCGGGTAAGCGGGTCTGTATCGTGGGAGGGGGAAGCACGGCCGCGGAATTGGCCTGGTTCCTGCTGGAGCGGTCGGACCCCGCCTGTGAGAGCCGGGAGTTTTTCGACCGGTTTGTTTCCTCCGAGCTGCGGGATACACTTCGGCCGGAGGGAAAGGTCACCCTTCTCTGCCGGGGAAAGAAAGTCGCCCGGGATTTGGGGAGTACGCGCTGGATCCTGATGAAGCAGCTCAGCCGCCTCCCTGTGGAACTTCTGACCGAGTGTACCATCAAAAAAATAACGGAGACCGGGGTGGAAGTGCTTTCGGGAGACCGCGCTATCCGTGTGGAAGCGGACGAGGTGATCCTGGCGACTGGCTATATCCCCCGGGGCAGTGAGCTTACCCGGTATCTGGAAGAACACAAACTGCCCTTTGCACTGGTAGGGAACTGCACCGGCCGGGGCGGCGGAATCATGAATGCCACGCAGTCCGCGTGGGAAAGCGCGGTTTACTATGGAGGTGTATGGGATGAAGAAAACGAAAAGAAGCAATGAGAAACTTTATTCGCTGGTCTTTCTGGTTCTGTTTCCCCTGACCGGCGGCTCCGCCGCCATGGAGTACGGCCTGTTCGGCGGGAATATCGGTACCGGTGCTCTTTGGGGCGCGGTACTGGGCTGTATTCTCTATGTCTCCTGGAATCTAGGCAAAAAGCAACGGGAGCAATCGAAAGGAAGGTAATCATCTATGGCGCTAATGACAGGTCAGCAGTACATCGAATCCATCCGTAATCTGCACATGCAGGTTTATTTGTTGGGTGAAAAGGTAGAGTCCCCCGTGGACAACCCCATCCTCCGCCCCTCCCTCAACTCTGTCCGTATGACCTATGATCTTGCCCAGAAGCCGGAATATCAAGAACTGATGACCGCCCTGTCTCCCTTCACGGGAGAACGGGTCAACCGGTTTAACCACATCCATGAATCCACCGAGGACCTGATGAACAAGGTCAAGATGCAGCGCCTGTTGGGTCAGCAGACCGGGGCTTGTTTCCAGCGCTGTGTCGGAATGGACGCGTTTAATGCGGAATACTCCACTACTTTTGAGGTCGACAAAAAATATGGAACCCATTATCACGAGAATTTTAAAAAGTTCATTACCTATTGCCAGAAAAATGATCTGACGGTGGACGGCGCCATGACCGACCCAAAAGGAGACCGTTCCCGCGCGCCACATGCGCAGACGGACCCCGACCAGTTTCTCCATGTGGTGGAGCGCCGTCCAGATGGCATTGTGGTGCGGGGTGCTAAGGCGCACCAGACCGGCGCACTGAACTCCCACGAGATCATCGTGATGCCCACTATTGCCATGAGTCCGGAGGACAAGGACTATGCCGTTTCATTCGCGGTTCCCATGAACACCAAGGGGATCTTAATGATTATCGGTCGCCAGTCCTGCGATACCCGCAAACTGGAAGGTTCCGAGATCGACGTGGGCAACTCTGAGTTTGGCGGTGTGGAAGCTCTCACTATTTTTAACGACGTGTTCGTGCCCAATGACCGGATTTTCCTGAACGGCGAGACCGAGTTCACCGGAATGCTGGTGGAGCGGTTCGCCGGGTATCACCGCCAGAGCTACGGCGGTTGCAAAGTGGGCGTAGGAGATGTTTTAATCGGAGCGGCCGCTGTGGCCGCCGACTATAATGGCGTTCCAAAGGCATCTCATATCAAGGATAAGCTTATCGAGATGACTCACCTGAACGAGACGCTGTTTTCCTGCGGTATCGCCTGCTCCGCCATGGGCCATCCCACCGAAAGCGGCAACTACATCATCGACCTGCTGCTGGCCAACGTCTGTAAGCAGAATATTACCCGGTTTCCCTATGAGATCGTGCGTCTGGCGGAGGATATTTCCGGCGGCCTGATGGTTACGGCTCCCTCCGAGAAGGATCTGCGGGATCCCGAGTTGGGTCCTTATGTGGAAAAATACTTCAAGGCCGTGGACAATGTCCCCACGGAAAATCGTCTGCGTATTATGCGGCTGGTGGAAAACATTGCCCTAGGCACCGCCGCGGTGGGCTATCGAACGGAGTCCATGCACGGAGCCGGTTCGCCCCAGGCACAGCGCATCATGATTGCCCGTCAGGGAAATCTGGAGCAGAAAAAGGAGCTGGCCAAGAAAATTGCCCACGTGAAAGAATAAACGGCACGGGATCGGGAAAAAAGACGCGATGACGGAAGTCGGATACTGCTACTGCGGCGGCTGCAACCCACGCTATGACCGGGTCACGTTTGTGAAGCGGCTGGCAGAGATCTGCCCGCGGGTTTCTTTGAAATTCTGCGGCACGGATGAGTCCTGCGGCGCACTACTCCTGATCTGCGGCTGCTCCACCGCTTGCCTCAAGCCGAAACCCGGGGTGGTTTTTTTCCGGGTCACGGACGAAAGCGATTTCCTAGCAACTGTTGATTTTTTGTGCAGACAGGCGGGCTCTGACCATTTAATATGATACTTCTCTTTTATTCTATGCGAGGCCAACAGGGGAGACCTGCGCCTTTCGGTGCAGGTCTCTCCTGTCATACGGTGGAAAAGTTGCTTTCCGGCGTTATTATTGAAAAATCAAGACCGAAGATGACTTAAACAGCTTTATTGATGATTATATAAATTAAACTGTACCCCATGTCAAGGACAAGATGGGTTTTCGGCGAGGTCAGAAGGGTAAAGGAAATGCGTCAATTTATTTTTGGCGCGGGAATGGACAGCGGATACTTGCCGGTCATAAGGTAGTCGTAGTATTCTCTCGGCGAGAGCCTTGCCAGATCCCATTGGTAGCGTTCGGTATTATAATACTCCGTCCACGCAAGAAGAACCTCATATATCTCATGAACGGTCTTGTAAGAGGATATATCTATCTCATCCTTCATGTGGCCGAAGAAGCTTTCCTGTGGGGCGTTATCCCAGCAATTGGCTCGACGGGACATGGACTGCCGCAGCGAGCTGTCCTTCACGAGCTGAATAAACCTCACGCTGGTACAATGAGCGCCCTGGTCGCTGTGGATCAGCGTCTCCGCATTGAGAGAAGCGCCGTGCTTGGAAATAAGATCATTGACCGTCTCCAAAACGAAATCTATCTCCAGCGAATCACTGAGCTTCGATGCAAGCAGTTCCTTGGTGCAGGCGTTAATGATGGTGGAAAGGTAGCAGTGAGGCGCTTTGCCTCCTGTGATGTAGGTTATATCCGTCAGCAGAACAGCTCGAGAGCCGCGGCTTTCAAACTCCCGGTTAAGGAGATTCGGATTGACATGAGCCGTTTTCATGGCGTTTGCCATGCGGCGATAAGGATTTGCCTTACGAATGGGGCATTTCAACCCGTATTTCTTCATCAGCCGCCGTATCTTTTTGAGATTCATATGCACCATCGGATCCATATGCAGCAGCCGCATGTATATCCCTCTGGCGCCCTTCTCGCAGCCGTGAAAGCGGTACGCGTTAGCGATCAGCTGGAAATCCCGTCTGTCCAGTTCCTCCCGCTGCTGTCGAACTTCCTCCGTGGCAAGATAGTGGTAATACCCGGATCAGGATACACCGGTGACGGAGCATAGCCGCTTGATGTTCCGAAGATTTCCGTTGGTCTCATGAATGATCCGATACTTGGCGTTGGCCGGAATGCTCATGAGTCCACCCCGCCCAGCGACGCTATTTTTTTTAGAAAAGCGATCTCCTGATCCTTGTACGCCAGCTCCTGCTCCAAGAGCTTGAGCTTCGCTGAGAAGTGTACGATGCTGGGTGATACGTCCAACACATACGGGCTCTCTCGCA
>QKDF01000261.1 GCA_003245395.1 Clostridia bacterium | reverse complement strand
TATATACCGGCAGAATATTTTTATATAGAAAACTGACATCCCTATTTACAAATACAAGTTGTCAGTGTATAATAAAACCATTCAAAAGACAAGGTGGGACAAAAATGCGTGAAAAAATTGTGCCTGCCCAGTACCTCCAGATCGCACTGGATGTGGCCGGTCGGGTGGCCCGGGGCGAACTGGCCGAGGGCAGCCGGCTGTATGGCCGGTCTATGATGGCGTCGGAGTACGGCGTGTCGCCGGAGACCATTCGGCGGGCGATGCGGCTGCTGGCGGACATGAAGGTCATCGAGGTCAAACCCCAGAGCGGGGTCACGGTCCTCTCCGCCGACAATGCGCGGCGATACATGGAAAATTTCAGTGAGGGCACAGAGACCCGCGCTCTGCAGAAAAAGCTGCGGGAGATCATGGAGGAGTACGAATCCCTGAACCAGCGGCTGGTGCAGGTGGCCGGCGCTCTGGTGCACGACCGGGAGACCTTCTCCTATGCCGCCGGGCCGCTGCCCAATTACGAGGTACCCATTCCGGACGACTCGCCCCTGATCGGCAGCAGCATCGGGGCACTGAAGTTCTGGCAGTCCACCGGCGGCACCATCGTGGCCATCCGGCGGGGGCAGTCTGTGATTCTCTCCCCCGGGCCGTACGCAGAGCTGTACAACGGCGATGTGATTATTCTGGTGGGCACCACCGCAGCTGCGGAAGCCGCCCGCCATTTTATCTCCCGGAAATAGTTCCCCGGAGCAATCAAAAGACAGACATTAAAGCAGGGCAAGCCGCCCGCCGACAGGAAAGGAGCCAACCGGCACATGATACAGTTCGAACACGTTGTAAAGCGGTATGGAAAGAACACCATTCTGCACGACCTCAATTTTACGATCCCGGATGGACAGTTCGTGGTTCTCATCGGACCTTCAGGCTGCGGGAAGACCACGTCGCTCAAGATGATCAACCGTCTGATCGAGCCCGACGAGGGCCGCATCCTCATCGACGGCGAGGACTACGCCGGGAAAAACCCCGTCAACCTGCGCCGGCACATCGGCTATGTCATCCAGCAGATCGGCCTGTTCCCCAACATGACCGTGGCGCAGAACATCTCCGTGGTGCCCCGGCTGCTGGGTCAGGACAAAGCGGCGTGCGACAAAAAGGTGCATGAGCTGCTGGAAATGGTGGATCTGCCCTATGAGCAGTACGCCCACAAATACCCCAATGAGCTCTCCGGCGGCCAGCAGCAGCGCATCGGCGTGCTGCGGGCACTGGCGGCCTCGCCACCCATCGTACTGATGGACGAACCGTTCGGCGCTCTGGACCCCATGACCCGCGAGGTGCTGCAGGACGAGGTAAAGCGGCTGCAGCGCAAGCTGCACAAGACCATCGTCTTTGTCACCCACGACATGGGCGAGGCACTGAAGATGGCGGACATCATCATCTTTATGAACGGCGGCCAAATCGAGCAGATGGCGCCCCCCGAAAAAATGCTGGAGGCCCCCGCCAGCGATCTGGTGCGCAGCTTCCTGGGCAAGCACCAGCTCTCCGACTCCAATCCGCTGTATGTGGAGGATTTCATGCGCACGAATCCGTATACTGTGGATTTCCACCGCGGCGTGCTGGAGTGCGCAGAGAAAATGGCCCGCAGCGGCGTGGACACCCTGCTGGTGACGGACGACGACGATCATTATCTGGGCACCGTCTCCATCCGGGACATCAAGCTCAAGGGCCGGGAGGCCGGCAGCATTGAGCCGCTGATCTCCACCGAGGTTCGCACCGTATGTCTCGGCGACGACGCCCAGGAGAGCGTGAATTATCTGCTCACCTCCGGAGAAAGCTATGTGGTGGTTCTGCGGCCCGACCAAACCGTGGCGGGCATCATCACGAAGAACTCCATGGCAAAGGTTGTGGCCAATACGCTTTGGGGGGATGACAAATGAGTGATTTCTTCTCCATGTACGGTCAGATGCTCATTCGGTCGATTCTGATTCATCTCAAGTACGTACTGATTTCTGTCTCGGCGGGCTTCGCCCTGGGGCTGGGACTGGGGATTCTCCTCTCCCGCCTGCCGCCGAAGTTTTCGGCTGTGATTCTGCCGATCCTGTCCATTTTCCAGACGGTTCCCGGCATCGTGTTCATCGGACTGCTGTTTTTGTGGATCGGCATGATTCCCGCCACGGCCATCATCGCCCTGTCGGTTTACGCCATGTTCCCGGTGCTGAAAAACACGTATACCGGCATCGAACAGGTGCCCGCGGGCTACTGTGAGGCCGCGGTGGGCTGCGGCATGACCTCCATGCAGGTTCTCGTGCGGGTGGAGCTGCCCCTGGCCATGCCCACCATCATCGGCGGACTGCGCATGTCCACCGTCTACACCATCAGCTGGGCGGTGCTCTCGTCCATGATCGGTCTGGGCGGTTTGGGCGATTTCATCTACCAGGGCGTCAGCTCCAACAACAACACCCTGATCATCGCCGGCGCTATCCCCGCGGCCGTCATGGCCGTGCTGGCAGGTGCGCTGATTGACCGGGTACAGAAAAAAGTGGTGCCCCGCGGCCTTCGGAAGGAGGCGATCAGATGAAAATCTCTCTGATCTGGGAACACCTGTACATGGTGTTCTGGGCCGTGGTTTTCTCTCTGATGGCGGGGCTGCCTCTGGGCGTGCTGACCTACTTTTACCCCAAGGCGCGCAAAGCCATTTTGTGGGTGGTGGATCTGTTCCAGACCATCCCCTCCCTGGCGCTGCTGGGCATCATCATGGTGTTTCTGGGCGCGGGCAAAGTCACCGTCATCACGGGCCTGACCCTCTATTCCCTGCTGCCCATCGTGCGCAATACGTACCTGGGCCTGCGGGAGGTGGACCCGGCGCTCAAGGAGGCCGCCCGCGGCATGGGCATGAGCCGGGGCTATCAGCTGCTTCATGTGGAGCTGCCTCTGGCCTCCCCCGTTATTTTCACCGGCATCCGCATCGCCGCCGTCAACGCCGTCGGCACTGCGGTCTTCGCTATCTTCGTCGGCGGCGGGGGCCTTGGCTCCATGCTGTACAACGGCATCCGGATTCAGAATATGTCCATGATTCTCAAGGGCACCGGTGTTCTGATGCTGATGGCGATTCTATTTGATTTCGGCATGGGCCGGGTCGAGGTCTTCCTCAACCGGAAGACGGCAGGAAAAAGCCGCGTATCCGCCGGGTACGCCGACTAGGGCGATTGATTGCCCACGAAAGGAGACGAAATGAAAAAATTCAGGAAACTCGCGGCCGCTTCGTGCGCCGCACTGCTGGTGGCCGCCATGGGGGCGGGCTGCGGCAGCAAAGCACCCACCAACCAACTGGAAATGTACGAGGGCAACTTCTCTGAGATGCAGCTGATCCATCACATGATTAAAATGGTGGTGGAGGCACATACCGACCTGACGGTGAACATCAAGGACGAGATGACCTCTGTGAATATGTTCAAGGAGCTGACGGCCAAGGACCCGTCCTGCGACCTGATGAACTCCTATGACGGCACGCTGCTGACCACCTATCTGAAGCTGGATCCCGAGGACGTGCCCGCCGGGCAGTCCATCTACGACTTCTCTAACGAAACGGCGGAGACGCAGTACGGCGTTCATCTGCTGGATAAGCTGGGCTTCAACGACACCTACTGCGTCGCCGTGCCGCAGGCCATCGCGGATCAGTACAATCTGACCACCATCAGCGATCTGGTTCCCGTGGCTTCCGAGCTGCGCTTCGGCGCCGAGCACGAGTTCTTCACTGAAGAGGGCAGCATGAAGTACGGCCCATTCACCAAGTTCTACGGCCTGAACTTCAAGGAAGCCATCCCCGTGGATCTGGGCCTGAAATACGCCGCCGTGGAAAACGGCAGCTTTGAGGTCACCGAGGTCTACTCCACCGACGGCCTGAACCGCAAGGCGCAGCTCAAGGTGCTGGAAGACGACAAAAACTTCTTCCCGGAGTACAACGGCGCCATCCTGATCCGGGACGACGTGATAGAAAAGTACAAGGACGTTGCCCCCAATCTGGTGGATGTGCTCAACACCCTGGGCGGCAAGTTCACCAACGAGTCCATGACCGACCTGACCTATCAGGTGGACGTGGAAGGCAAGTCCGTGGACGACGTGGCGCAGGCATTCCTGACCCAGCAGGGCTTGCTGTAAGGGTACGTTTTCCCG
>QKDF01000271.1 GCA_003245395.1 Clostridia bacterium | reverse complement strand
ATTTGCGAAGGAACCTTTCTATTTTGCGAACGGAGGATTGTACGTGAAAGAAGATAACCGGGAACTGATGGAAAAATTCTTCCGGCTCAGCCGACTGCTGCACCACAGCCACCGCGCGGGGGCGGGAGAATGCGGCGGTGCGTGCCGTGGACAAAAACGCGTGCTGTCCCTTCTGAAGGCTCATCCCGAGATCAGCCAGAAAGAATTGGCGGCTCTGCTGGATATCCGACCCCAGTCTTTAGGAGAGCTTTTGATCCGTCTGGAGGAGTCCGGCTGTATCTTGCGGACACCCGACGAAACAGACCGGCGGGCGATGAACATTGCCCTTACCCCCAAAGGGCTGACGGCATCGGAGCAAGCGGAGAGAAATAAGAGACAGTCGGCAGCATTGTTTGACTGTCTGAGTACAGAGGAAAAAACACATCTGGATGAAATTCTGAATCGGCTGACAGCGGAAATAAACAGAACGGCAGACTAAAGGCTGCCGCAAGAGAGCGGGTGCAGATGCGAAGCTGAACCCAGATGGAGGAATTGTTTGGAGACCTATATTTTCTATGGAATTGCCATCATCGCGCTGCTGGTTTCGTTCCAAAAGAACCGGGCCAAAACGCGCAGTGCGCTGAAAAAAGCGTGGAAGTCCTTTGAGAACATTTTGCCGCAGCTGCTGACAATGGTGCTGCTGATCGGTACGCTGCTGGTATTTGCAGATACCGCGCTGATCTCGAAAATAGTCGGTAAAGATTCGGGCTGGCTGGGTGTGCTGCTGGCCGCTTTGATCGGCTCGGTTACCATGATTCCGCCGTTTGTGGCATTTCCTACGGCGGCCATGCTGCTGCGTGCCGGTGCGGGATACATGCAGATTGGTGCGTTTGTATCCACGCTGATGATGGTGGGCGTAGTGACAATGCCGGTAGAGATACAGTATTTCGGGAAAAAGTTGACGTTTTTGCGAAACCTGCTGGCGTTTGTTTTTTCATTCGCCGTGGCCTGGGTTATTCAAGGAGTGGTGGGTTGATATGAAAAAAGGAAAAATGATTCTCAAAAGATACCGGTTTGCCCTGATTACCATGGCAGCGGTGGGCGTTTTGCTTCTTCTGCAGCCACAAATTGGTATGAAGGCGATACAAAACTCCACGTTTCAGCTTCAACAGATGTTCTTCGTGATTCCACCGATCTTTTTATTGCTGGGCCTGCTGGACGTGTGGGTGCCGAAAACCACCATGGTCAAATATATGGGCGAAGGGTCCGGAATCAAAGGCATTCTGCTGTCGTTCTTGATCGGCTCTGCGGCTGCAGGCCCGCTGTACGGTGCGTTTCCGGTGGCGGCGGTCTTCATGAAAAAGGGTATTAAGTTCTCGAATCTGATGATTTTTATCGGTGCGTGGTCAACGATGAAAATTCCCATGTTCCTGTTTGAAATGGGATCTCTGGGTGTGAAATTTGCGTTGACGCGGCTGGCGGTCGATATTCCCGGCATTCTGATGATTGCGAATACACTCCAAAAAATGTTGACAGCCAAAGAAGTGGAGGAAATCTACCAAAAAGCCGAGACGTTACTGGACTGAGCCAAAAGGACAGAGGGCTGCACAATATGTGCAGCCCTCTGTCCTTTTAGAATTGTCTGCGGGAGCGCTCGCCTATGCCGGAGGTCAAGGCATTCGGTTATATAAATCTCACTTGGATTCATTTCGCCGCCAAATCCAAATCAAAATGGAGGTTGGTTGTTTATGCTTTGTAAAGCCTGTATTTACCCGTGTTAAAGGACCGCTTACAAGCGGAGTCAGTCAGGTCTTCGCAGTATTTGTTCCAGCGTCTTTGCTGCCAGACTCAGAGGCTGGCGGGTGTCCTTGACCAGACAGATGAATCGCTCGGGAATCGTCTCTGCCAGAAAAATCCGATAGATTTCACGGCGCGCAAGCGCGTCCGCCGCAATTTCCTCCGGCAAAAAACCCAGGCCCATGTTGCCCTTGATCATGGGCAGTAGCTGTACCGTATTGGCGGCTTCAATGTCGGGGTGGAGTGTAAGGCCGTGCTCCTGGAAAAAGCTGCTGTAAAATTCAAAGGTTTTTGTCTCTGCCGCCATGCTGACCATCGGATAGTTCAGCAATTCCTGCAAACTCAGCTGTTTTCCCACCAGGTATGCAAATTTCGGTCCGCCAACCAGAATCTCACGGAACGGTTTGAGCGGGATTTCCGCCAAATGCCTTTTCGCACCGGTGGGCGTGGTGACCACAGCCAGATCCAGATTGCCGTCCTCCAGGGATTTGACGGCCTGTGGAGTGGAGTAATTGGAAATATGGATGTGAAACCCCGGATAGGCCTGATGAAATCGGCTGAGTTTGGGCAGAAGGACTCCCTGCAGGGCGGTTTCGTTAGCTCCGATGGACACCGTGCCGTTTTGCAGGCCCTTGTCGCTGGCAAGCTCCGCCTCGCCCATCTGCAGCTGCTCATAGGCCAGAGCCACATGGGAAAACAGCTTTTCACCCTCCGCGGTCAGCGTGATCCCACGGTTGGAGCGGATCATCAGCCGGCAGCCCAGTTCCTCTTCCAGATTGTTCATGCAGCGCGTAATGTTGGGTTGACTGCTCATCAGAGCCTTCGATGCCTGTGTAAAACTTTTATATTTTGCAACAAAATAAAAAATCCGGTAATACTCATAATTGACTGTTATGACGATCCCTCCTCGGTTTGGCATCGTAATTGGCCGTTTAACCCTCTTATTATATTAATTTGTTATGATGAAAATTGCAAATATGCATTTTACATCTTTCGACGAGTCTATTATAATATAGCAGCGCAATGAAAGCAATAGTATGCCCGGAGGCCAAAAGCATTTATGGGGCAGGCACTGCGATCTGAAGCCGGGGAAAACCCGCGATTACCGGGAGACGACATGCACCGGGAAACCGATAAAATTGAAGGTACGGGATCGTGCTGTCCGCCGTTTGCCGGATACCGTCCGACAGACGGCGAACCTGTTTTTCCATCTGCGGTTTTGGCCTACATCCACTTTGATCGATGGAGCGGAGGAGACGATACCGATCTGTTCGGGAGGTGATAAGATCATGTCAAATATAAAAGAGACCATGGCATCCGGAATGCAGAATCATATCGCATTTACCATTCCGGTGCTGGGCGGGATTCCGGTTTCAGAGTCGGTTTTGACCAGCTGGATTCTGATGGTTTTGATTATGGCGGCTGTTTTGCTGCTGACCCGCAACCTAAGACCCGATCATCCGGGACGGGTGCAGGCGTTTTTGGAAATGGGCGTCAATTTTCTCAACAGCTTTACAAAAGACAACATCGGACCGCATTGGAGGGCCTTTGCCCCCTGGCTGGGTACGGTTGCCGTGTATATCGCCTTTGCCAACCTCAGCGGGCTGCTGGGCCTGACGCCGCCCACCAAGGATGTCAGTGTTACGGCGGCACTGGCTCTGACCAGCCTGTTTCTGATTTACGGCAGCTCGTTCCGGTTTCTGGGCCTGCGGGGCGGCTTACGCAAATTCGCTGAGCCCATGCCCTTGCTGATCCCCATCAATATCATGGAGATCGCCATCCGTCCGCTGTCGCTGTGCATGCGGTTGTTCGGAAATGTGCTGGGGTCATTTGTGGTTATGGAACTGATCAAGGCGCTGGTTCCCGTGGGTGTTCCGGTGGTGTTCAGTCTCTACTTCGATATTTTCGACGGTTTGATCCAGACCATCGTCTTTGTATTTTTGACCGCGCTCTTTACGGGAGAAACCCTTCAGGAAGAATAACAGATTCGAATTTCTTGAATCATTTTAAGGAGGAAACATATTATGTCCGTCGCAATTGGAGCAGGAATCGCAGTTCTTACAGGTCTTGGTGCCGGTATCGGTATCGGCATTGCCACCGGCAGAGCCACCGAGGCCATTGCCCGCCAGCCGGAGGCCGCCGGTCAGATCCGCAGCAGCCTGCTGCTGGGCTGCGCACTGGCCGAAGCTACCGCCATTTATGGCTTTGTCATTGGCCTTGTGATTATCTTTGTAGGATAAGGGGCGATCCCTGTGCTCAACTTTAGTCCTTACACAATTTTATTTACCATCATCAATCTGCTGGTGCTGTGGCTGTTTCTCAAGCATTTCCTGTTTGAGAAAGTGACGGCCATTCTGGATCGGCGGGCGCAGGCCATCCGCAGCGATCAGGATGCCGCGGCACAGGAAAAACAGCAGGCTGAGCAGCTGCACCAGAAATACGAGCAGCAGCTGGCGCAGACCCAGCAGGAGAGCATGGATCTTCTGGCCCAGTCTAAAGCCCAGGCGCAGAAGGAATACACAGCGATCCTGGACGGTGCGCAGGCCGATGCCCGGACGCTGATGGAGACCACCCGTCGGCAGCTGCAGGCCGAGCGGGAGAGCATGATCCGCGGCGCGCGCAAGGAAGTGGCGCAGTTGGCCCTTCTGGCCGCCGCCAAGGTGGCGCAGAGCGAGCTGGATCAGAAAAACGATCTGGCCCTGGTGGATTCGTTTTTGTCTGAGTCGGGTGATCCGTCATGAGTGAGCTTGCCCGCCGCTACGCCGAGGCCTGCTTTGGCCTTGCCATGGACAAAGAGCGCTTTGCTCATGCTGCCCGTTTGATTGCGGACACCGCGCCTCTGCGCCGCGTACTGGAGGACCCGACCATTGACTGGCGGGAAAAGGAACGGGTGCTGGATCGTTTGAGCATTCTGACAGAGGACGCTCAGCTTTTGAATTTTTATAAGCTGCTGGCACGCAAAAATCGGATGCCACTGCTGCCTGAAATTAGCCAAGCGTTTCACGCGCTGGATCTGGAGGCGCACAACACGGCTGTGTGCCGGATGCGCTGCGTCCATATTCCGGACGAGACACAGCGGGAGAAGCTCAGGAAACGCCTGTGCGCATTGCATCACAGGGACGCAGTGGAACTGGAGATTGAGACGGACCCCGACCTGCTGGGCGGATTCGTTCTTGAGATCGATGGGGTCACGTATGACCGCAGTGTCCTCGGTCGGCTTCGCGATATGAAGCAGCAGCTGCAAGAGAGGCGAATGATATGAAAAATGCATCGGATGAGATCATCTCCATTCTGCGGGAGGAGATCTCAAATTACGACAATACAACGCAGCGCAGCGAAACCGGTACGGTTTTAAATGTCGGCGACGGTATTGCCACGGTTTACGGCCTGGACAACGCGGTGTACGGCGAGCTGGTGGAGTTTGAGACCGGCGTCCGGGGCATGGTGATGAATCTGGAGCGGGACAGCGTGGGCTGCGTGTTGCTGGGGCCTGAGGAAAACCTGGGTGAAGGCGCCACGGTCCGGCGAACCGGCCGGACGACGGACGTGCCGGTGGGCGATGCACTGCTGGGCCGCGTGGTGGATGCGCTGGGTGCTCCCATCGACGGCAGAGGCCCCATTGAAACCACCGAGACCCGCCCTATCGAGCATGAGGCCAGCGGTGTTGTGACCCGAGAAGAGGTCAACGTGCCCATGCAGACCGGCATCCTGGCCATCGACGCCATGGTGCCCATCGGCCGGGGCCAGCGTGAGCTGATCATCGGTGACCGACAGACCGGCAAGACGGCCATCGCCGTGGATACGATCCTCAACCAGAAGGGTCAGAACATGGTCTGCATCTATGTGGCCATCGGACAAAAAGCGTCCAGCGTGGCTCAGGTGCGGGATACGCTGGAAAAATACGGGGCGATGGAGTATTCCATCATCGTCTCCGCCACAGCCAGTGAGCCCGCGCCGCTGCAGTATATCGCCCCCTATACCGGGGCTGCTGTCGGCGAGTATTTTATGGGCCAGGGCAAGGATGTGCTGATTGTCTATGACGATCTGTCCAAGCATGCCGTGGCATACCGGGCGCTGTCGCTGCTGTTGAAGCGCTCCCCCGGACGCGAGGCATATCCCGGCGACGTGTTTTACCTGCACTCCCGGCTTTTGGAGCGCGCCTGCCGGCTGACAAAAGAGTATGGCGGAGGCTCCATGACGGCCCTGCCCATTATCGAGACTCAGGCCGGCGACGTGTCGGCCTATATCCCGACCAACGTGATTTCCATCACCGACGGCCAGATTTATCTGGAGACTAACCTGTTTTTCTCCGGACAGCGGCCCGCCGTCAACGTGGGCTTGTCCGTGTCCCGTGTGGGCGGCACAGCTCAGACCAAGGCCATCAAGAAGGCCGCCGGTACGCTGCGCATCGATCTGGCCCGTTTCCGCGAGCTGGAGGTATTCAACCAGTTCGCCTCCGACCTGGATGCGTCCACTCAAAAGCTGCTGGACCACGGCAAGCGAATGATGGAGCTGCTCAAGCAGTCCCTCTATCATCCCATGTCCATGTACCGTCAAGCCGTGATCTTGTATACGGCCACGGGTGGATTGCTGGACGACGTACCCAACAAACAGGTTGCGGAGTTTATCCGCGGCTTTGTGGATGAACTGGAGTCCCTTCATTCCGATGTGACGGAGGAAATCCGGAAAACCGGCGTCATTTCGGACGCGGCGGCGCAGATCATCCGTACTGAGCTGGCCGAATATAAAAAGCGCGCCGGGATTGCCGCGGCCGCGGAAGATGGGCGGTGACGCCTTATGGCAAGCATGCAGGAGATCCGCTCCCACATCCACAGTGTCCAGGAGACCCGAAAAATCACCAACGCCATGTATCTGATCTCCTCCAACAATCTGCGCAAGGCGCGTAAGCAGCTCAATGACGTGAAGCCGTACTTTGACCGGATTGAGAGTACGATTTCCGATATTCTTCACCGCTCCCCCGAGATGATGCACTTTTATCTGGACCCCAGATTCCGCGTCAATCCCGAGAAGGGCAGTGTGGGCTACGTGGTGATCACCGGCGACAAGGGTCTGGCCGGCGCATATAATCACAATGTTCTCAAGCTGGCGGAAGCGGCTTTGGCCAAGACGCCCAACTGCCGGCTGTTCGTGGTGGGACAGGTGGGCCTGTCCTGGTTCCGTGAGCGGAAAATCCCCGTACAGGAATTTGCGTTTTCCGCGCAGAATCCCAATATGCACCGGGCCAGAGAGATCGGCGCCTTTCTGACGGAGGAATACCGTGAGGAGCGGCTGGACGCATTGTATGCCATTTACACGGAGATGGTGACGCCCATGACGCTGGAGGCCCGTACGGTGCAGCTGCTGCCCTTGAGCCGGGATACCTTCCCCTGGAAGCCCGACGGACGGTCCAAGTATATCCATACGGTGACCTATGTGCCGTCCGAGGCGGCGGTGCTGGCCGCACTGGTACCCCGCTATGTCAACGGGATGGTGTTCAGTCTGCTGGTGGAATCCTTCTGCTCGGAGCAGCAGGCGCGGATGACTGCCATGGACAACTCCACGAAAAATGCAGGGGATCTGATCCGGCAGCTGAATCTGCAGTACAACCGCGCCCGGCAGGCCGCCATCACGCAGGAGATCACCGAGGTGGTAGGCGGTGCACAGGCCAGCAGTCAGTAAGCGCGCAGGCTGCTTGTAACAAGTTCGGAAAGAGTGATTTTATGTCTGAAAACAAGGGAACCGTCGTTCAGGTCATGGGCCCTGTGGTGGATGTGGAGTTTCCTGCGGGAAAGCTTCCGTCTATCAAGGATGCCCTTGAAGTTCGCCTGAACGGCGCAAAGGCCGTGATGGAGGCCGCCCAGCACATGGGCAACAACACGGTTCGGTGCATCATGCTCTCTCCCTCCGAGGGCCTGGGACGAGGAGCGGAAGTCATCGGCACCGGCGGGCCTATCTCCGTGCCCGTGGGGCAGGAGGTGCTGGGCCGGATGTTCAACGTTCTGGGTGATCCCATCGACGAAAAGGGAGACGTGCCGGCAAAGGCATCGTGGCCAATTCACCGCCAGCCTCCCAAATTTGAGGATCAAAGCCCTGTGGTCCATATCCAGGAGACGGGCATCAAGGTCATCGACCTGCTGGCGCCTTACGCCAAGGGCGGCAAAATCGGCCTGTTCGGCGGCGCCGGCGTGGGCAAGACCGTGCTGATCCAGGAGCTGATCCATAATATCGCCACGGAGCACGGCGGCTATTCCGTGTTCACCGGCGTGGGCGAACGTACCCGCGAGGGCAGCGACCTGTGGCATGAGATGGGCAATTCGGGTGTTCTGGCCAAGACGGCCCTGGTGTTCGGCCAGATGAACGAGCCGCCCGGAGCCAGAATGCGTGTGGCCCTGACGGGGCTGACCATGGCGGAATACTTCCGCGACCATGAAAAGCAGAATGTGCTGCTGTTCATCGACAATATCTTCCGGTATATCCAGGCGGGCAGTGAAGTTTCTTCCCTGATGGGACGGATGCCCTCCGCCGTGGGCTATCAGCCAACCCTGGCCAACGAGATGGGCGCGCTGCAGGAGCGGATTACCTCCACGAAGGACGGCGCCATTACCTCTGTGCAGGCAGTTTATGTCCCCGCCGACGACCTGACGGACCCGGCGCCCGCCACCACGTTTGCCCATCTGGACGCTACCACGGTGCTCTCCCGCAAAATTGTGGAAATGGGCATCTACCCGGCGGTGGACCCGCTGGAATCCACCTCCCGCATTCTGGAACCGGATATTGTGGGCGATCGCCATTACAAAGCCGCCCGCGCGGTACAGGAGCTTTTGCAGCGCTACAGCGAGCTGCAGGATATCATCGCCATCCTGGGCATGGAAGAGCTTTCCGAGGCCGACCGGCTGACCGTGGAACGCGCCCGCAAAGTTCAGCAGTTCCTCTCTCAGCCGTTTTCCGTGGCAGAGAACTTCACCGGCCTAAAGGGCCGCTATGTCAAGCTGGAGGATACGCTGCGCAGCTTCGAGGCGATTCTGGGCGGTGAGACGGACCATTTCCCGGAGACAGCCTTCAGCATGACGGGCACCGTGGACGAGGTTCTGGAAAAGGCAAAGGCACTGGGCGTCTCCTGAGCGCCCGGCGCGCAGTTCCGTAAGAAAGGACGGATGATCCATGGCGAACACCTTTTATCTGGAGATCATCACTGTTGACCGCCAGTTCTATGTCGGCCAGGCCGAGGCGCTGATGCTTCCCATCCAGGACGGACAGTACGGCGTGCTGCCCGGGCACGAGGCTACGGTGGTGGCTGTGGAGCCCGGCGAGATGCGATACCAGGTGAATGGAACGTGGTATCCGGCTGTTGCGGCCGGCGGCTTTGCAGAAATCACCCCCGATTATGTCATTGTGTTGGTTTCGGCCGCAGAGCACCCGGATGAGATTGACCTCAAGCGGGCGCAGGAAGCCAAGGAACGGGCCGAAGAACGCCTGCGCCATAAGCAGAGCATCACGGAGTATTACAACTCCAAGGCATCTCTGGCCCGGGCAATGGCAAGACTGAAGACCCGGGGACGCAGATAAGGCCGCTTTCATGGCCGGCAGCCTGCGGCTGTCTTACATGGAGACAGGCGCGTATTTCCCTGCAGTGGATGAATCTAAGCATAGAGAGCGAACCCCCGCAGCCACGCGGCTGCGGGGCTCTTTTTGCGCTTGATCCTGAGAAAGAGAGCCGTGGTTCGAGTGTTGTGCTTTGGACGGAAGAAGCAGTTCCGTGCCTGTGCGAAGCCAAGAGAAATTTCCTGTAACACGGGATTTGGTTTTTTGACGCAAGGATGGTATAATGAGCAAAATAAGACTGCATTTTAAGGGGGGCTGTATTTATGCGGGAATTCTGGAAGCAGATGATTCATGGACTGGAAGAGGGACAGCCGGTGTGCCTGGTCAGCCTGCTGGAATCCGCTGGTTCTACGCCCCGGGGCGCCGGGGTGATGATGGCAGTGTTCCCAGATGGACGCATTGCTGGAACCATCGGCGGCGGCAACGTGGAGTTTGAAGCGCAGCACCTGGCAGCGGAGGTTTTGCGCACGGGGGAGAACCTTACCCGCGCCTACCGATTTGTTCAGGGGGACGAGCGGGCTCTGGGCATGATCTGCGGAGGGGATGTGACCGTGCATTTTCAATATCTGGCCGGAGGAGATGAGGAACATGGGGCTATCTTCCACGCACTGACGGAGGCCGACGCCCAGGGGAAGGATACCTGGCTGTTGATGTGTCTGGACGGCGATACCGTGACTGCCATGGGTCTTGCTCACCGGGACGGCGCGCAGTTCCCCGGAGCACCGGAATCCATTGCGTCTCTGCTGACGGATCAGGCGGTTCTCACACAGGGCAATCCACGCTGGTTTTCCATACCGGTGGTGAAGGCGGGGCGGGCGTATCTGTTCGGGGCGGGACATGTATCCCGGGCGCTGGCCGAAGTTCTGCATACGGTGGGTTTCCGCTGCGTGGTGGTCGATGATCGGGCAGAATTTGCCGACCCCGCTCATTTCCCTCATGCGGAGCAGGTGCTCCAGTGTAACTTCGGCAGCTTTCAGCTGCCCATCGGCCCCGATGATTTCGTTGTTATTATGACGCGTGGCCACCAGGCGGATTATGAAGTGCTGACCCAGACGCTGCGTTCCGGTGCACGGTATCTGGGCTGTATCGGCAGCCGCCGCAAGCTGGCGCTGTGCCGGGACCGACTGCTGGCGGCGGGCTTCACCGCCGAGGAGTATCAGGTGCTTCACGCGCCCATCGGTCTTGCAATCGGAGCTCAGACCCCGGAGGAGATCGCCGTGTCCGTGGCCGCTGAAATGATTGCCGTCCGGGCGGGTGTTTCGGTATGAATCCGGCGCAGTTCAATCTTGCAAAACCCGACGAAACTGTGTAAAATAGGACTATTAGATTTTGATGCCCTGCCTCCCGTGGAGGACAGGCCTGTTCAGACCTGAAAAGGAGGGTAATTCATGAACCGCATCAGCAAGGAAAATTACTATCTGGATATTGCACAGACCGTTCTGGAGCGGGCAACCTGTCTCCGGCGCGTTTATGGAGCGATCATCGTCAACAATGATGAGATTATTTCCACGGGCTATAACGGTGCACCCAGAGGACGGAAAAACTGCGTGGATATGGGATACTGCACCCGCCAGGCGGCCCGCGTGCCCCGGGGAGAGCGATATGAGCTGTGCCGCAGTGTTCATGCCGAGGCCAACGCCATCATCTCCGCGTCCCGGCGGGACATGGCGGGCGGTACGCTGTACCTAGTTGGCCGCGACGCCGAAACGGGCGATCTGCTGGGCGACGCGACCTCCTGCGCCATGTGCCGGCGCCTGATTATTAACTCCGGCCTCGCCAAGGTGGTGTTCCGCCGTACAGAGACGGAGTGTGAAGCCGTGAATGTGGCCGACTGGGTGGCGGAAGACGATCTGATGGTGCTTAAAGATCCGGATGAAATCCTGAATCAGCAATAGAGTCAGGGAAAGGAAGACATTTTTTGAAAACAGGACTTGTGACGTTTTACCATATCCATCACTATGGTGCGTTTTTGCAGGCGGCGGCTACCCAGCGCGCCGTGGAGCAGCTGGGCAGTGAATGTGAGATCCTGAATTACTATGTTAATCAGGACAACGCCCTGTTTCGCCGGATCGAGGGGCTTTCCGCACTGGCTGCGGATACCCATACCGCGCTGCACTACCGGGATCTGAAAACCCGCTATGAGCGGTTCGAGCAATTTGCCCGGCGCAATCTCCATATGACCCCGCACCGCTATGAAACCATAGAGGAGCTGCACCGGAACTGCCCGCCATATGATGTGTACCTTTCGGGCAGCGATCAGATCTGGAACCCGAAGATTTTCCCTGACCGGCGGTTTGATCCGGTGTTTTTCAGCGACTTTACAAACCGACGCAAAATTGCCTATGCGCCGTCTTTTGGCGTGCCCCGGATTCCGGACGGGATGGAAACGGAGCTGCGGCGGTATCTCAATGGATTTTCCCACCTCTCGGCACGGGAGGCCCGTGGGCAGCAGATCATCCGGGAGATTGCCGGACGGGAGGCCCCTGTGGTGCTGGACCCCACCCTTCTGCTCCGGCAGGAGGACTGGGCGGGTCTGGCAGCGGAGCCTGCCGAGAAGGGCGAGTATATTCTCTGCTACTGCATCAGCAGTCCCGGTGCGTTGGAACCCTATATCCGCCGTCTGCAGGAAGAGACAGGGCTGCCGGTGGTGCAGCTTTGCGGTATTCGCCGGAAGGTGCACCCCAAAGCGCAGTGCGTGCTGGATGCCGGCCCGGCGGAGTTTTTGGGCTGGTTTAAAAATGCGGCGTATGTCTGTACCAACTCGTTCCACGGCACGGTTTTTTCCGTCCAGTTTCAAAAACCCTTTTTCACCGCCGCTTCGCCGTCTGAGATGGCCGCGCCGGAGCAGTCTCGAATTTACAGCCTGCTGGGACGGCTGGGCCTTGAGACGCGCATCATCGGCAAGGGCGATACCGCCGGTGTACTGGACAAGATCGACTGGCCCGATGTCACGGCCCGGCTGGAGGCTGAGCGCCGGATTTCTCTGACCTATCTGGAGGACGCGCTCTATAATCGTTTTACAGCGCAGCCGCCTGTCCCACAGCAGGAAGAAACGCTGCCACGGCTGGCGGATCATATCAGCTGCACCGGCTGCGGCGCATGCCGCAGCATCTGCCCCAAGGGGGCCATCTCCATGGTACCGGACAAGGAAGGCTTTCTCTATCCCCAGGTAAATCCGGAACTGTGCGTGCACTGTGGACGGTGCACGGCGGTGTGCCCGGTGCTGTCTCCGCGGGAAAGCTGCCCACTGCCGGCGGTGTTCGCCGCCTGGAACAAGGATGCTGCCATCCGGAAGGATTCCACATCCGGCGGGCTATTTTCTCTGCTGGCTGAAGATACGCTGGAAAGCGGCGGTGTGGTGTTCGGCGCAGCCCTGGACAGCCGGAAGCGGGTGCGGCATATCGCCTGCTTCTCCAAAGAGGAACTGCGCCATCTCCGAGGCGCCAAATATGTACAGAGTGATCTGGGTGACACTTACCGAGAGATACGGGAGCTGCTGTGGGTCCGGCCCGTGCTGTTTTCCGGCACACCCTGCCAGGTGGACGGGCTGTATCGCTTTTTGGGCGGCCAGCCGGAGAATCTCACTACCTGCGACCTGGTGTGTCAGGGCGTCCCCTCACCGGGCGTGTGGGCGGACATGGTGCATTCGGTGGAACAGCAGAAGAAAAAGACTGTGCAGACAATCCGGTTCCGCAATAAAGTTACAGGTTGGAAGAACAGCCACCTGACGGTGGTGTATCAGGACGGTTCCGTGGACTCCTCGCCGCTGTTCCAGACGGAGTGGGGCCGCGCATTTGGCCGCGCACTGTTTTTGCGCCAGTGCTGTTACCGCTGCCCCTATACCGCCATGGCGCGGGTGGGCGACTTTACACTGGGCGACTTTTGGGGCCTGCGGCCCGACGAGCTGCCTGACCAGCAGGAGCAGGGCGTTTCGCTGCTCATGGTCAATACGCCCCACGGCAGCCATATGTTTGACCGTTTGCCCCTGGGGCGGCAGACGTTCTCCGCGGAGCGCGCCATTGCCGGCAATCCGCGTCTTGCCTCTCCCATTGCACAACCGGCAGATCGGGCAGCCTTCTTTTCCGCCTATGCGCTGGAACCCTTTGAGGAGGTTCGCAAAAAATTCCTCCGACTCCCGTCGCTGCCCGTTCGGGCGGTGTCCGGACTCCTGAGTCCGGAGGCAAAGGCCAGATTAAAGAAAAAACTGAAGAAATGACAAAACGCGGCCCGTGCTTTTGACACGGGCCGCGTTTTTTTGGCTTACAGCAGCCAGACCAGCAGCCAGACCAGCCCGCATACCCCGGCTCCCATCACGGACCACAGGATGGGCGGAAGACTGTGGAACCGGTGTTCCAGCCCGCGCCCGCCGGTATATTCCCGGGCTACACGGCGTGCTTCGTCCACCAGCTCCCGGGATGTGACGCCCTCTCCGGCCGCGTCGTTGCGCACGATGAAAATTGCCTGCTCAAAAAACCGCTTGTCCGGCGAATCGACCACCACGACCCGTCGGGAAATTCCCTTGACCATCGCTGTCAGCTCCTTTTCCACACCGATTTCTTATTACCAGTTTGACACCGGGATGGAAAAAATATACCGCTGAACCTATACCTTTTTCGAATTTTCAGACGGCAAATACAGCACTTGTACACCGCAGTCGTCTTCCAACGTGCCCTGCCGGGCCGCTTCGCTGAGAACCAGGCCGGCTAGAGCCTGGGGATCGCTTCCGTCCCACCCTGAGAGCAGATTTTGCAGCCATTCGTCATGGCTGCTGTCCGCCACACCGTCGCTGATCATAACGACGAAACTGTCCGGCTCCAGCAGCAGGCGGGTCACATCCGGCGTCCCGGGCATCGGGCGCAGGCCCGCCGGCAGAGTCGACCCTGTAATGCGGCGGACATTGCCGAAGCGTTTGATGTACGTGGGCGCCGCACCATATTTGTATAGGGCGGCCTGTCCGTCGGCAAGCTGAACTGTCAGCAGGTCGATGGTAGAAAAGCTGTTGGTCTCCTGCCCGCGCAGAGCCAGCGCCGTATTCATGGTCTTCAGGGCTGCTTCCGCGCCCACGCCGGCCTCCAAAAACTGCTGGACCAGACGGCAGGTCAGGGCCGATTCCCGCCGGGCCGCCTCGCCGCTGCCCATCCCGTCGGAGAGCAGCAGACACAAAAGCCCGCCGTCCGTGCGGAAAGAAGTGACGCTGTCGCCGCACACGGTTTCTCCAGGTTTCGGTTTTAGCGCCGCACCGATGCGGCAAGTCTGCGCTTCCGCCACGGCGGGCGCCGCCTCCAGATTGGCGGCGGTTGCCGTTAACAGGTCCGAAAGCTGGGCATACTGCCCTTTGGCACTGCGGCGGGTCTCTTCCAGTGCCCGGCGGTACTGCTTGCGCAGCAGAAAGGCGGACAGCTCCGCGTTGATTGCCTCCAGAAAATCCGGTAAATGGATACAGCGGGAGGAGAAATGATTGGGGAAATCCTTAGCCAATGCCCGCCCCCGCTCCATCAGAAAAGGCGTGGCGTCGTTGAGGGCGTTGAATGTGGTGTTATAGTCTTTTTTCCAGCACAGGTCGCACAAGGCGCAGCTGCGGCACACCCGCTCGGCAGACCGGTCGAAGATGATGGCGGGATTTTCATCCGTGACCTGACCGGTGCCCCGGCCCATGCTGTCATACAGATCTCGGAATGCGGCCGCGGCCCGGTCCAGCCGGCCTTTGAGCGTAACAAGTGCCGCCGGATCGGGCGGTTGATCCTGCTGAACACGCTTGCCGCCCATTGCCCGCCGGGGAATCAGCAGAAACAGCGGCACAGCCAGCAGGGCTTCCTCCAACGCTGCGATTCCGCGGGAATCCGTAACGGGCACCAGCACCGCCAGCGTGGCAAACAGCCACACCAGTGCGGCAGAGATTCGACTGCGGCGGGCCCGCAGACCCGCTGCCAGAGCGGAAAAGCCATAGATTGCGGTAAACAGCAGACCTCCGCCCGCGATCAGATCGGTCAGAAGGCCCGTGCAGATGCCCAGCGTCGCACCGGCGGCAGTGCCCCGCTGCCAGGCTGCGAACAAGACCAGACAGGCGATGGCGACTCTGCCCATAGAAATTCCCGCGATTTCCACATC
>QKDF01000171.1 GCA_003245395.1 Clostridia bacterium | reverse complement strand
GGTTCCCTCCGTCCTTCGTCTCCCGCCGCTTCTCCGGAGAATTTTTTTCTTCCACGCGCCGCCTCCGGCGCGCTGTTCCTGTGGCTGTAACGTATCTATTACTGTTACTGTAGCTGTTACTGTTACATGCAAAATCCTCCTAAATCTTCTTAAATTTACTTAAATTTTTAAAATCCTCCTAAATCTTGAGCAACTTGCACACACGCGTGCAAATTCTCCCCTCCGGCCGCCCTATGGTAAAGGGGGTGAGGCGGGTTGTCCGCCGAAAAGAAGGGGTTCGTTTTATATTTTGACAGCTGCCGGTGCCTGGAAAAGCTGCCGCCGGAGCAGCGGGGGTATCTGTTCTCCGCCCTGTGCGCCTATGCCGAGGCGGTCTGTGAACAGGACGCAGAGCCAGGGGGCTTTCCGGCCCGGTTCCCGCAGCTTACAAGGGAGACGCAGATGGCGTTTTCCTTCATGGCCGACGCCATCCGGCGTGACACGGGCAAGTGGCGCATCCGCAAGGAGCACTATCAGCGTGGCACGCAGGCGCGCCGCGCCCGGGCAGCACAGACCGAAGCATCCGGGACGGACGGCATGTCCGAATATATCCGCCGCTTTGCCAGGGAAAACCGGCCGGACAGAGAGGACGTGCCATGAGCGTCCGGCAGGCAAGCAGCATCCGGCGGTGCGGAACAGGCGCGAAATTTCTCCGAAAAGAAAAGCAGCCCGGGCGGAGTGCAATCGCACTCCGCCCGGGTCTTGTTCCGGGTTTTGTTGTCCGCGGGGAAGGAAGCGTGGCACGGTTTTGCCCCGCGGCGGCGCGCTTACTCGGCAGCCTTGACGTTATTGCCGAAGCGCATCATGATCACGGCCACCTGGGCCCGGGTTGCGTTGCCATGGGGCCGGATGGTGGAGTCGGTGGTATAGCCCTGGATCAGCCCCGCCGCGTTGGCCCAGGCCAGAGCCTCCGAAGCGAAGGAGGAAATCTGGTCATAGTCCGTATACTCCCGGATGGCCATGCCGCCGGCTGTGGTATCCAGGTTCATGACCTTGGCGTAGTTATACAGGAATGTCGCCAGCTGCTCACGGGTGACGGGGTGGTTGGGCTGGAAGGTGTTTTTATTGTAGCCCGAGGCGATTTCGTTCTTCACAGCCCAGGCCACGGCCGGAGCGTAATACTGATCGGAGGACACGTCTTTGAACCCCGTCTCGCCGGTGGTTTCGGGAGAACCGGCCAAGCGATACAAAACCGTCATGACCTGAGCCCGGGTCATCAGGCCGTTCGGAGAGAAGACGTTGTGGCTCTTGCCGCTGAACAGGCTGTTGCCGTAGGCGTAAACGATGCCGTCATAGTACCAGTCGGAGTTGTTCACGTCAGAGAACGGCTCTTGAACGACGGTGATGCGGCCCTGCGCCGCCTTATAGGTGTTGGAGATCTTGCCGCCCAGATTGTCGGTGATGTACTGGATCAGAACCTCGTTGTCCAGCATGGTGCCGTCCACGAGGGTCTTGTCGTCTTTGAACATCACCAGACCGTCGCCGCCGTTTTTCAGCATGTAGTCATGGCTGGCCAACGTATAGGTCTTGGTGGCCACGATGGGCACGCCACCGACCTCCACATCGCTGACGCGGCGCGCGCCGGTGACGCCGGTGAACTCGCCCTTGTCATTGGTCGTGACAGTGGAGGCGACCGTGGTATCAATGGTATAGGTCAGGCCGGAGACCTGCAGGAAGCCGCCGTTCTCACTCGGGCAGTTCCGCGCGGCCATCTCCAGCGCGTCGAGGATCTGCTGGCCCGTGACCTCCTTGACACACAGGGCGTTGTTGAAGGGGAACACGTTGATGATGTCGCCATAGGTGACGTCGCCCGCCGCGATGTCCGCCCGGACGCCGCCGCCGTTGACCCAGCCGATGTCGGCGTTGCCCACCACGCGGTAGGCGTCGGCGCACAGGTCGCCCAGGTTGGTTTCCTGATTGCGTACGGCACGCTTGCCGTCCGCGCCCAGAATCGTCAGATCAACGGAGGAAGTGGCCACGACCTTGTCCAGCAAGGTCTGGTTCTTGGCCTGGATGCTCTTGACGAAGGCGTCCACCGTGGCGTCCTTGGCGTCGTAAGAGGAGATCAGCTCCGTGGAAACGGCCTTGGTGGCGGGGTTGATCACCAGGCGGCCGATGTTGGCGAACTTCGTTCCGGTGGAGGTCAGCAGAACGGTATTGCCGTCCTTGTCCGTGACCTGATCGGAGGCGATGACGCTGTGGGAATGGCCGTCGATGAAGGCGCTCAGGCCGGAGACGTTGGCGATGATGTCCGTGGAGCGCCAGGGTGCGCTCTGCTCGTCGGTGCCGCAGTGGCCCAGGGCCACAACATAGTCGGCTCCGGCGTCCTTGGCGGCGTCAACGGCGGTCTGGACAGCGCTGTACAGGTCCGCGCCGTTGTTGCCCTCGCAGAAGCTGTAGATGTAATTGCCGCTGGCATCCTTGAAATAGGCGGGCGTGGACTTGGAGAAGGTTTCCGGGGTGTCGATGCCCACATAGGCCACCTTCGTGTCGCCGTAGGTGACCATTTTATAGGAGTCGAATACCGGCTCGCCGGTTTTCAGGTCGATGAAGTTGCAGCAGATATAACCGCTGTTCATCTGCTTGGCGATGTTCAGGAAGTTGTCCATACCGTAGTCGAACTCGTGGTTGCCGGGTACGGCGATGTCATACCCGACCTCGTTCATAATGTCCACGATGTAAGAGCCCTTGGACAGCGTGCCCACGGCCCCGCCCTGGATGGCGTCGCCGTCGTCCACCAGCGTCACGTAATCCGTGAGCTCTTTCTGGGCGTCGCGATAGGCCGCCAGACCCGCGTAGCCGATGTTGGTGTCCACGGCGCAGTGGACGTCGTTGGTGTACACCACCACGATGTCGCCATTGTTCACCGTCACAGCGTCTGCCGCTCCGGCGAACGCGGTCAGGCTCAGGAGCATGACCGCTGCCAGCAGTACAGAAGCGAACTTTTTCCTCATTCCTTGCTACCTCCTTCAAATTCCATGTTTTTCTTCTTCACGCTTCTATCTCTACTATATCTGTTTTGCAAGGAAATTGAAAGTAAAATATTGGAAGAAGATGCAAAATTTTCTCCGCTTGTATCTGGTTATTTTTGTGCCGTTGTGCTATGCTGATTGCAAATGGAAGATCGCAGAGGGGGACTTGCAATGAAAAGACTGTTAAAAGGCGGTACCGTGGTTTCCTCCCGGGGAATGCGCCGTGCCGACGTATTGATTGAAGACGAAAAAATCGCCAAAGTGGGCCGCGGGCTGTCCGTGTCCGACGCACAGGTGGAGGATGTGTCGGGGATGCTGCTGTTCCCCGGCTTCATCGACGCCCACACCCATTTCGACCTGGACGTATGCAGCACCACCACCGCCGACGACTTCACCAGCGGCAGCCGCGCCGCCGTCCGGGGCGGCACCACCACGGTCATTGACTTCGCCTGCCCCAACAAGGGCGAATCTCTGGCCTGCGGCCTGGATCTCTGGCACCGCAAGGCCGACGGCCGGACGTACTGCGACTACGGCTTCCACATGACCATCGACGACTGGAACCCGGCCATTGAGGCGGAGCTGCCCGCCATGTTCGCCGCAGGCATCTCCTCATTTAAAATGTACCTGACGTACCCGGCCATGATGATCGGCGACGGGGCGGTGTACAGCGCCATGAAGGCCATCAAGCGCCTGGGCGGCATCTGCGGGTTCCACTGCGAAAACGCCGGCGTCATCGACGCCATGATCGCCGAGCGCAAAGCCGCCGGCAAGCTCAGTCCCTCCTCCCATCCCCTGTCCCGGCCCGCCGGGCTGGAGGCGGAGGCCGTGAGCCGCCTGCTGCGCATCGCCCAGGCAGCGGACTGCCCGGTGATCGTCGTCCACCTGACCAACCACCAGGCGCTTGCTGAGGTGGAGACCGCCCGCCAGCGGGGCCAGATCGTCTATGTGGAAACCTGCCCGCAGTATCTGGTGCTGGACGAGGATGTGTATTTCAACTCCGACTACTCCGCCGCCGCGCGCTTTGTCTGCGCGCCCCCCATCCGGGCCAAAGCGGAGCAGAAATACCTCTGGCGCGGGCTGAAAAAAGGCGACATCCAGACCGTGTCCACCGACCACTGTTCCTTCACGCTGGAACAGAAGGACATGGGCCGTGAGGACTTCACCAAAATCCCCGGCGGCCTGCCCGGCGTGGAGGCTCGGGGTGAGCTGCTCTACACCTTCGGCGTGGCGAAAAAGCAGATCAGCCCCGCCAAGATGT
>QKDF01000244.1 GCA_003245395.1 Clostridia bacterium | reverse complement strand
TATGGCAGAAAATAAAAATTCAATCCAAAAGCAGGAATCATCCGCGACAGAACAGAAAATCAGCAAGGATGACGCCGAGCATTTCAGATATCCGAACTCAAAAACCCCCGGCGTTCACAAGGACTCCGCCCCCATCGGCGGAGGCTGAAAGCAAGCGGGCCACCCATGTTTTGATTTCCCGCGGACGGCCTGTCAATGAATCATGAAAAGCGAATTACCTGAAAAAGGGCTGCCGAAATATCGGCAGCCCTTTGCAGTTTGCAGCAGTCGTTTATGGAACCAGCGCCTTGATGGAATTCACCTGCATATTATTGAATTCAACGCTGTCAAAAAAGTATGGATTTCCTCCTGAATGACGGACGATCGCATCGTAATTCAAGTCAATCTCGACAGGTATTTCAAATCCGTTTACCGTGTCGGATAACACTGCCTTAATGATCCCCGCCTGCCTCAGCGGCTTGGATATGTCGGGTGCCACATAGGTTCCGGCGGGACGATAAAAGTCCATGTCCTGCAGCATCAGCGTCTGAGGCTTAACACCATAGTTCACCAGCTGCAGCAGCGCTTGTTCCGACTCTTTCGGCAAGTCAAATCTTGCTTCTCCGATGAATTGGGTTCCAGGCTCGTTGAAAATGTCAATGGTCAGGTTTGAAATGTTGCTAAACATCCGCGGCGCCTCCTTTCATCTCATCGTATTCATGGCCGCGATGAAAGGAAGCAGTGATTTGCCGACGTCAGGCAAACAGAATGTAGAAAATGCACCCGTGGATACTCCCTGTATAGGCCTTGCCGAATATTGCCTTACTCCGCCAGGTGGAATTTCCCAACTTCCTGCCGAAGCATACCGGCTTGAGCGGACAGCTCTTCGCTGGATGCGGAACTCTCCTGTGCTGTGGCGGCGTTGTTCTGAACCACGGCGGACACCTGCGCAAGTCCCTGTGTAATCTGCTCAATTGCACCCGCCTGATCGGCAGAAGCAGCTTCGATCTGACCGATGATATCGTGGATACCCGCCGCCTGTTGTGCGATATCCTGCAGGATCTGAGTGTTTTGCTCTGCCTCTGCGATTCCTTCCGTAACCCTTTCGGAGGATTGGCCGATCATCTCACCCGCCTGCTTGGCCGCCTCCGCGGATTTTGCGGCCAGATTGCGAACTTCATCTGCGACTACCGCAAACCCCTTCCCGGCCTCGCCCGCCCGTGCAGCTTCAATTGCGGCGTTCAGCGCCAGAATGTTCGTCTGGAACGCGATATCCTCAATTGCCTTGGTAATGCCGTTGATCTTATCGGAAGCCTCGCCGATTCGCTGCATGGTAAGAGAAAGGCCCCGCATATACCCGTTGCCCTCGTCAACCGCAGAACTGGCAGCCGCTACAATCTCTGTAGCTTTCCGCACGCTTTCCGCATTTTCTCTGGCCTGCTCCGCCACAGTGCTGAGCGTCGCGTTGAGTTCCTCCACCGTGGCGGCCTGTTCCGATGCGCCGGAGGCAAGCGCCTGGGCGCCGGCAGATACCTGCTCCGCCCCCGCATTCACCTGATCGGCAGTCATGCCGATCATCGACAGCGTGTGGTTCAAGCTGTCGGAAATCTTCAGCAGGGCCGTATGTATGGGCTCAAAGTCACCCACATACTCATGCTCAAGGGAAATGCGCATATCTCCGGACGCCATAGTGGCCAAAACCGAGGAAATCTCACCGATGTAACCCTTCAGGACAACCGATGTCTCCCGGAAAACCGCCGTCAGATGCCCAAACTCATCCTTCGACTTCACTTCAAGTTCGGTATCCAGCTTCCCATTTTTCAGGTTTTCCGCCAGCGCGACAACACCATTGATGGGACGGAGGGAACGAACAAGCATGATAGAGACGGCTGCCGCAAGCGTGGCCAGCGCCGCAATTGACAGCCCGATGATCAGGCTTACGATTTTCCAGGTATCCGCATGCGCCTCCTTTGCGGGCACTACAAAAGCGCTGGCGAGCGGCTCTTCCACTCCCTGAATTTCCAAAGGCGTATAAATGGCAAGGTTGGTTTCCCCTGAAACGGGGTCGGCAGCCTGAATTTCCAATTGCTTTCCGTTCTTCACCGCATCGAGGATCTGTTTTGCCTCTTGCGCCTGGGTATTCTGCAAATCCGCACCATATACAGATCCCATTTTGCTGAGGTCCTGCGTATTGGCCAGATAGGCGCCCGCGTTGGAGAGAATATAGCTGAAAGAGTTTTTGTATCCGCCTGTCTCATACTCCAGTCCATTGATGGTGTCTGTCTGGATATCACAGTTTGCTACGCCGAGGAATTTTCCGGATGCTGAAAAAATGGGGTTGCTGATCGTGATCAGCCAGATTGTCTTGCCATTGGTCAGAGTATATTCGTAAGGCTCGGTAACATGGGGTTTTCCCGTCTGCTTGGAAGTTGCGTAATAGTCCCCATCCCGATAGGTCTGGTAGTCATTCAGGACATCGGATCTGATCGTGCTTCCATCCCGGTAATCATAGAAGGACTGTCCGTCGGGTGTATCGGTAAAAAATGCGTTGGGCTCCCACGCAGTATAAACAGAAAAAATTCTCTCGTCCTCAAGGGTACTTCCCATGATGTCATGTACCAGCTGCTTCTTTTCCTCCGGGTCAACGTTCAGCCCGTCCAGCTTTGCCAGAGCCTTGGCCAAAGAGTCGGAACGCACCTGCATGGTGTTTAAGTAATTTGCGGCAAGATCCGCATTCTGGGCAGCTGTGCGCGCAATCGTGGTATTCGCATCCTTTGCAACGACGTTGGAAACCGCATATCCGGTGACAGCCGTTAAAATGGACAGTATCAGCAATAACAGCAGATCCAGCCGAGCGGATAATTTGAATGCGAAGCGATTACGCAGCGGAATTTTTGTGACAACTCTGGGCATCTGCATATCCCGGGAGTGTTGTTCGGTCCGTTTCTTTAAGCGGCTCATTATATGCACTTCCTTTTCCTGTTTGGACTCCCGCCTTCGTACCTTTCACTTCCGGGTCTGTCAAGCCCAGCCGTCAGTGCCGGCAGAATCCATTTGATTGATCATTCTGATGTAAACAATCCCTTATCATTTAATTTCGACATAAATCGACAATACATAACTCCAAAGGCACCACTTCCATGCGCCGAAATTCTTTTTTGTACAACCGTACAAATACAGCCTCAGAAAAATCCGCTCGCATCCTCCGCTAAATATAGATCCTCCAAATTTCATGCTGTGTGCAAGTACGCCATTGCTTAGAGCGTGCGCTGTCTTTCGATAAAGTAGGTCCGCCGAATTGCCAGCGCCGGATCGTCTGTGATGACGCCGTCAACCCCCAGCGCCATCATTTCATCCAAATCTTCCTTCGTATCAATGGTCCACACATAAAGCGGTTTGCCCGCCGCATGAACAAGCCGCACAACCGCAGCGTCCACGCAGTCCGCTTTCAGGCTGACAGCATCGGCATACGGCAGCCGGAGCACGCCGCTTTCAAAGTCGCAGCCCACATATACCGTTTTAATTTCAGGCGCACAGGCCTTCACCCGCCGAAGAATGCCGCAATCGCAGGAAGCAATCAGGCACCGATTCTGAAGCTGCTCTTTTAAAATCAAATCTGCAACTTCCGTTTCATACTCATCCTCCCGGCACGGCTTGAGTTCAATGTCCAGCTTCAGGCTGCTGCCTTTCAAAAACTGCAGCACCTCCTGCAGTGTGGGAATTGTCTCTCCCTCAGACCAGATAAACGCTCTCTCTTTCACTTTTAAATTCCGGATTTCATCGTAGGTGACATCACAGATATCCCGATCCACGCCGGCGGTGCGAAGCAGATTACTGTCGTGCAGCACGACCAGAACGCCGTCCTTTGTCCGGCGTACATCCAGCTCGGCATAGTCGGCTCCCGCGTCCGCCGCTCCCCGAAAGGCGGCAATCGTATTTTCCGGAAACCGGGAAGAGTTTCCGCGATGCGCTACAATTTCAATTTCGCAGTCTTTCGCCTTCCCCGCCGGCTGGTACAAAAAGATGCCGCATAACCAGGTGGATAAAAAGGCTATGGAGAAAAAACCCGATTCTATTTTCCGAACGGCACGTCTGCTCTTTCCCATTTTTACACCTCCGCTTTCTGCCGGATACGCAGTTTACTTTTCGATCTTCTCAAAAGTTTCTGCACACCCGCAATATTTATGCGGTCGGCACGGTCTCCGCTGTGCACCGGGGTGAATTTTACGAATAACTTTTCAGTAAAGTCTTGCAAGCCGGATGATAATATGTCATAATAAAAACCGTTCTGCTGAACTGCACGGAGGTGTACCCAAGCGGTTGAAGGGTCCGGATTCGAAATCCGGTAGGTCGGCTTT
>QKDF01000094.1 GCA_003245395.1 Clostridia bacterium | reverse complement strand
GGAGGTAAACACAGCACATATAAAACTACAAGAGGGGGAGCACTTAAAACATACATTAAGGAGTTTGTCAGCGGGTCTATATAATATTCAAAGAATATTGTGCTGCTTTTTAGGGGAATGCAGATTTTTGCAATATTCTGCAATAGCCTGCCCTAGGGCAGCCTAGAGGGATTTTTAGAGAGGAAGGAATACCGTGCATATTGATATCAATACTCAGATGATTACTCTGTTGGGAAAGCCTTTGAGTCAGTCTTTTGCCGCCCGAATGCAAAACGCAGGATATGCGGCAATGGGCCAGAACATGTTCTATTTTTATACGGAGGTCGACAAGGATCACCTGGGCGATGTGGTGAGCGGCCTGCGGCATATGAACTTTGCGGGTTTTGCCGTGACAAAGCCCAATAAGGTCCGGGTACTGCGTTATCTGGATGAGCTTGACCCGCTCTGCAAAAAAATGGGTGCCTGTAATACCGTGGTCAGAACGCCGGAAGGTAAGCTGATCGGGTATAACACGGATGGTTCCGGCTTTTACACCTCCCTTGTGGAGGAGGGCAAGGTCGATGTGAAGGAGAGCACATTCTTCTGCTTCGGTGCCGGCGGCGCTGGCCGCGCGATGTGTAGCGTGCTGGCCTATCATGGAGCACGTAAGATCTACATTACGGACTTCTATGAGCCCTGTGCCGAGTCCCTGGTTATGGACATCAACGAAAATTTCGCTCCGGTGGCGGAATTTGTCCACCATGGCCACCTGGAGAAGGTCGCGGAAAGTAGTGTTGTGCTCAACGCCAGCGGCGTGGGTATGGGCTCGAGCATTGGGCAATCCCCCATGCCGGCGGAATATGTGCAACCGGAACAGCTTTATTTTGATGCCTGCTACAATCCGGAAAAGACACAGTTCCTGCTCAACGCCGAAGAGAAGGGCTGCCGGATTTTGAACGGCCTGGGAATGTCTCTGTATCAAGGCGTTGCTCAGGTAGAACTGTGGACCGGTAAAAAGGCTCCCGTGGAGGCGATGAGAAAAGAATTGCTGGATATCCTGGCCGGTAAGTAAGTGGATCACCCCGACTCTGCATAAAACAATAGGAGGTTTCACATGAAAGTCATCAAATGGCTGGATGAACATTTTGAGGAGACGTTTATGGTCGTCTTTTTGATTCTGATTTCCTTCGTCAGCCTGCTGCAGATTATTTGCCGCACCTTTTTCAAGGCGCTGCCTTGGCCGGAGGAATTCTCCAGATATTGTTGGATCTGGAGCGTGTTCATCTCCCTGCCGTACACCATGCGCAAGGGAAACATGCTGCGGGTGAACGTCTTGATGGATCTTTTCCCCATTAAGGCGCGCAATACCATCAACATCCTCGTCGATCTGATCAACACGGTGATCATGGGTTTGTTCCTGTTTGGATCCTTCACCGTAATCAAAAATGCCATTACCAGCGGACGGACTTCTCCTGCCATGGCGCTACCGATGCATTTTGTGTATATCTGTCTGCTGGTCGGTTTTGGTCTTGGCATTTTCCGCGGATTTCAGCAGATGTACCTGCATATCAAGAACTTCAACAAGAAAGAAATGACTACTCTGGAGCAGGCAATGGCTGACGCGGCCGAGGAAGCTGCTCTGGCCAAGGGTGACTTGGAAGGGGGCAGAAACTAATGGCATCCGCACTGGTATTTATTGTCTTCTTGGTTGGAATTGCTGTTTCTGTGCCCATTGGCATTGCTATGATCCTGGGTACTATCGTGCCGTATTTCGCTATGCACGCCGGCTCTCCGGTGGATCAGCTGATTAACTTCACTCTTTCCGGTGCCGACTCCACCCCCATCCTGGCAGTACCGCTGTTTATCCTGGGCGGCGTGATCATGGCCGAGGGCGGCATCTCCCGGAAGCTCTTCAACTTCTTCGCCTATTTTGTGGGCAACATCCCCGGCGGACTGCCCTGTGCCTGTATTCTAACCTGCCTGTTCTACGGTGCCATTTCCGGCTCTGGCCCGGCCACCACCGCGGCTGTGGGCTCCATGTGCATCCCTTTTCTGGTGGATCTGGGATATGAAAAGAAATGGAGCGCCGGTCTCATCGCCGTCTCCGGTGGTTTGGGCGTCATCATCCCGCCGTCCATTCCCTTTGTGCTGTACTCTCTGGCCACCGGCGTTTCCACCGGCGACCTGTTCCTGGGCGGCATCTTCCCGGGCATCCTGATCGGCCTACTCCTGATGGGCTATGCCGTGTTCTACTGCGTACGCAACGGCGAGGATCGTGTCCGCATTCAGGCCAAGATGAGCGAACTCCGCGGACAGGGCTTTTTGCGGCTCTTTGCCGACAGCTTCTTTGCCCTGCTGTGCCCCATTATCGTCTTGGGCGGTATCTATGCGGGTTTCGTCACTCCCACCGAAGCGGCGTGCATCTCTGTGTTCTATGCACTGCTGGTGTCTCTTTTCATCTATAAGTCCATTAAGTTCAAGGATCTGATCCCGTTTCTGGTCAGTTCCGTCAAGACATACGGTGGCCTGTGCTTCGTGCTGGCCTTTGCCACAGCCTTTGGCCGTGTCCTGTCGCTGACCCGCGCGACCAAGGTGATCGAAAACTTCATCGTTTCCAACTTCACAACCTCCTGGAGCATTATCACCGTGTTGGTGTTCCTCTTCCTGATCATGGGTATGGTCATGGATACCGGTCCCGCAATCATCATCCTGGCTCCCATTCTTCTGCCCGCCGTGCAGAAGCTGGGCGTGGACCCCGTACATTTCGGCGTCATTTTGGTGTGCTGCCTGTCCATTGGCCTCGCAACCCCGCCTTTCGGCCTGGATCTGTTCGTGGTGGGCAACCTGGCGGAGGAGCAGCCTATGAGCGTTGCAAAACGAGCGATGCCCTTTATGATCGCGTTCGTGATTGCTCTGCTCATGATCACCTATATCCCCTGGTTCAGTACCGCACTCATCAGCTGATCATTTTTCTTCTGGCGCTGGAGAACGGACGGCTGTGCGCTTCAGGAGAGTGCAGCCGGTCGATCCCAGGGAAGACGGTTACAATGACAGAAATGATAGCGGGATTCCCGGCACTCCCATAGGTTTCCAATTGTCAATACAATTGAGAATACAACTTTTATCAAGGAGGGCATTTCGACTATGAACATGAAGAAGTTCGCAGCTCTTGCATTGGCTGGTGCCATGACGTTAAGCCTAGCGGCTTGCGGCGCATCCACCACGCCTGCCGCCAGCGGATCTACCGGCAGCTCCGCAGCGGGTTCCTCAGCCGCCGCGTCGGGCGACGCATATGCCAATCTCGATCCCGTTGTCCTGAAAGGTGGAGACGCATCCGGCGTTGGCTCCGCGGCTCAGAAATTTGGTGAGCTGGTTGCAGACAAACTGGACAGCATCACCGGCGGCAAACTGACTGTTGAATACTATCCCAATAGCGAGCTGGGCGGCGATATGGACCTCCAGCAGATGATGTTGGACGGCCAGCTGGACTATGTGGTCATGCAGACCGCTCCCGCCGTGTCCTTTGTTCCCGCCGTGGCTGTGTTTGATCTGCCCATGGTCTTCGCCAAGTATGACGGCGACACCATCGATAAAGTCCTCAACAGTGGTGATTTCTACGATCAGCTCTCCCAGGAATATACTTCTAAGAACTATAAGCTGATGGGCTTCCTGCAGAACGCCACCTATCGTCTGACCACCTCCAACAAGAAGCTGGATACGCTGGACGCCTTTAAGGGCCTGAGCATTCGTACAATGGAGAACTCCAACCACATGGCGTTCTGGACTGCTTTGGGTGCCGCTCCCACCCCGTTAGCTTGGCCTGAGGTGTATATCTCCCTACAGAACGGCACCATCGAGGCACAGGAGAATGCCGCGGATACCTGCCTTTCCGCCAACTTCCAGGAAGTTCAGAAGTATCTTAACTGCACCAACCACATCTTGTATCTGAACCAGATGGTTATGAACAATGAAAAGTTTAACAGCCTGGATCCTGCATATCAGGCGGCTCTGACACAGGCTGTGTCTGAGGCGATTACCGAGCTGCGTCCCACTCTGTCCGACCTGGACAAGACCAGCAAGGACGCGCTGGTTAAGGGCGGTATGGAGCTGGTGGAATATCCTGACTCTTTCTATGATCAGGTTCTGGCTCTGGACGGTGTGAAGCAGCTGTATCAGAAGATTGACACGGATGTCAACGGCCTGGGCACAACGCTTCAGAATGCATTGGCCGCTGCTGCGGGTTAATGGCTGTAGGCGCAGCTGCCGTTTTGTTCAGCAAGCATTGCGTGTAAAACGGACAGGCGCTTGAAAGCGCCTGTCCATTTTTTACCCTTTTTACTCCTGAGAGGGAATGAAAGGTA
>QKDF01000096.1 GCA_003245395.1 Clostridia bacterium | reverse complement strand
GGTACAAAGCGTCATATTTACAATCCGTTCATAGGTTTTCAAGGTTGTTTTTAAATTCCTCTGCTATGATGTACATATCCTCAAAGGAATGAGCCCCCTGCGAGGTGCAAGAAATTTTTTCATTTTCTTCTTTCTCTCTCCTCTATAAAATAAACCCGCCTCCCTGGTGTTCCTCGGAGGCGGGTTTATTTTATAGAGTGAACTTGCACAAATCAAAGTAGATGAATTTATTTATTTTCTACAATAGTTTATCGCATTCTATTAATTTCGCAGGCTCATTCTGCTTTCTTTTGTCCTGTTATACAGTTTTGTTAATCTCGTATTGACATATTGATACGTATTATTTATACTTGCCACGTTATAACAAGACAAAGACGTTGATTGAGATAAACCTCCATTTTGTCTTCTGCGCAGAGAGCCGGCGTTTGGTGAAAGCCGGAGAGGAGCTTCCTGGTGGTATCCCTCATGAGTTGTTTCCTGAACACCCACGCAAGTAAGGTAAACCGGAAGATCCCCGTTATCGGATCAGACAGTGTTAGCTGTCCAAAGTGGCCTGCTTTTTTGCGGGCAATCAGTGTGGTACCACGGAGTCATAAAACTTCGTCTCTGAATTTCAGGGACGAAGTTTTTTTGTTTTTGAAGGAGGAAAATAAAATGACAGGAATTCTTATGATGGTAATCGCCATCGTCGTATTGGGCGGTGCCTATCTTTTATACGGGCGCTGGCTGGAAAAGAAATGGGGCATTGATCCCAAAGCAGAGACGCCGGCATTTGAGATGGAAGACGGCGTGGACTATGTCCCGGCCGATCCCGGCGTGGTCTTCGGACATCAGTTTGCTTCAATTGCCGGTGCAGGCCCTATCAACGGGCCCATTCAGGCAGCAGTCTTCGGCTGGCTCCCGGTTCTGCTTTGGGTCTTGATCGGTGGCGTCTTTTTCGGTGCAGTTCAGGACTTTGCAGCCATGTATGCCTCTGTGCGGAACAAGGGCCGCACCATCGGCTATATCATTGAAGAATATATCGGCAAGATGGGCAAACGGCTCTTTCTGCTGTTTTGCTGGCTGTTCTGTATTCTGGTTGTGGCGGCTTTCGCGGACGTGGTAGCCGGAACCTTCAACGGATTTTTGACTGCCGCCGACGGCACTAAATCTACAATTTATGCAAACGGAGCCGTGGCCACCACATCGCTGCTGTTCATTTTGGAAGCGGTCGTGTTGGGCATGATTCTCCGGTACGGGCGGCTGAACAAATGGGTGAATACCGGAATCGCAATTGTATTTTTGATTTCAGCCATTGCATTCGGCCTGCACTCTCCCATCTATGTCAGTCAGGGAACCTGGCATATCATTGTGTTTTTGTATATCCTGATTGCCTCTGTAACGCCCATCTGGGCCCTGCTGCAGCCGAGAGACTATCTGAACAGCTACCTGCTGGTGGTAATGATTATCGCCGCGGTGCTGGGTGTCTTCTGCGCCAATCCACAGATTAATCTGCCCGCCTTTACAGCTTTTCACGTGGATGGACAGTCAATGTTCCCCATCCTGTTCGTGACGATAGCCTGCGGCGCAGTATCGGGATTCCACTCACTGATCTCCTCCGGAACAGCCTCCAAGCAGATCAAAAGTGAAAAGCACATGCTGCCCATCTCCTTCGGCGCCATGCTGATGGAAAGCCTGCTGGCCGTGGTGGCCCTGATTGCCGTATCTTCCTTTTCCGTTGGCGCCGCGGCGGAGCAGGGATATCTGACGCCCCCGCAGATCTTTGCCGGTGCAATCGCAAATTTCCTGACCACCATCGGACTGCCCAAGGATACTGTCTTTGCTCTGATCAACCTGGCGGTATCCGCCTTTGCGCTGACATCCCTTGACTCCGTGGCCAGAATTGGACGGCTGTCTTTCCAGGAATTTTTCCAGGAATCCGACAGCGAATCTAAGACCGGAGCAGCCCACAGTCTTTTGACCAATAAGTATTTCGCCACCGTCATCACTCTGGTGTTCGCCTACTTCCTGACGAAAGCCGGATATGCTTCCATCTGGCCTCTGTTCGGATCGGCGAACCAGCTGTTGTCCGCTCTGGCATTCATTGCCTGCGCGGTGTTCCTCAAGCGGACTCGGCGTGCCTATTCCATGATGTATATTCCTATCTTCTTTATGATTGCTGTCACCTTTACCGCACTGATCATGAAAATTGTACAGCTCGCTTCCGGTTTCCTGAACAGCACAAGCCAGGCCCCCTTCTCCGATGCAATTCAGCTTTTATTTGCAGTTCTGGTGCTGGCGCTTGGCGTATGTGTTGTTATTCAGGGCATTCGGGCGCTGTTTAAAAAAGAGGATATGCAGCCGGACTCCCGGACACAGGTTCAGCAATAAGACGCAAGCCCGCAACATCGTTTTTTCAAAAGAGAACAAGCCCAAGAATCTCTTGGGCTTGTTCTCAAAACATTTTATTCAAAATTACTGCAGACTGAGATTAACTCTGGTGATCCCGCGGGCCGCCATGAAAACCGCCTTGCCCCTGTCCGTTTGCTGCGCTGTTTGTATTTTCAAACGACAGCCCCAGGGCGTTCGCCACCGCTTCAATAATGCCGTTGCTGCTGAAAGTGGCGCCGGTCACAGTATCAACATTAACACTTTGCTGATTGATGATGCTGGCAATCACATCATTTTCGGCGCGGCTAAAAAATTGCTCGTCGTCCGCGTAAGAGTCCACTGTGATATCCGTGATCTGGCCATTGGCAACCGTTACGGAAACGGTAGTCTCTCCGCGGAAACCCGTTCCTGTCCCACTGTAAACTCCATCCTTCAGGCTGCTGATTTCTTCGGAGCCCGAGCTGGAAGAACCGCTGGTCTCATCCTGCGTTTCGGCAGACCCCTGCGAAGCACTTTGCTGCGAGGAAGACGCGGTTCCATCTGTTGTGCCAAGCGCATTGGCAACAGCCTCGATAATGCCGTTGCTGCTGAAAGTGGCGCCGGATACAGTATCAACCTGCGTGGACTGCTTGGAAAGGATCTCGTTGATAATGGTACTTTTCGCGCGGCTGAAAAATTCCTCATCATCGCCTGTGGATAAAACGGTGATATCGCTGATATTCCCGTTTTCAACGGTTACCTGAACCGTAGTCGAACCTTTAAAGCCCGTACCGGTTCCGGTGTATACACCGTCCTGATAGTTTCCTGCAGTGGAAGTGTCAACAATGGTGGTGGGTGTTTCTGTACTCCCGGATAGATTTTTTGAAAGCAAATTACCGGCATAGTACAACCCCGTCATAGAAAAGGCCGCCATGGTGCCAGCAACCGCAGGATCCGGAACCGCTTTTGCATTTTTCCGTGGACAGATATCGGTGCACGCAAAGCAATCAATGCATTCACCGGAAGTAATCACATCTTGCCGGTCCAAATTGATGCCCATACTGCATTTCCATGTACACAGTCTGCAGTTTCCGCATTTTTCCCTCGGCTTTTTGATTCGGAACAGCCGAAATTTTGAGGTAAGCGCAAAAACCGCTCCAAGCGGGCAAAGATACCTGCAGAAGAACCGTTCTATCAGCACGGACCCAATCATGATCAAAAGCAGCAGAAGGGCGCCGAACGTGAACAGATAGTTTGTCGAGGACCATCCGCTGAGGGAAGCATACATACCGAAAATGGTCCACGGATTCATGGTGCTGCTCACGGGAACGGCCAACGTCCAGATGCAGATAACAATCAGAACTAAAATCAGATATTTCAGCAGTTTTAATCCGCCGTCCACCTTAGCGTTCACTTTCAGCGGTTTTTTGAAGATCTTCCTGGAAAATGCCCAGAGCAAATCTCCCATAGCGCCGAAAGAGCAAAGAAATCCGCAGAAAAACCTTCCCCACAGGATTGTAATCGGGAAAACCGCCAGCAGCACCAGCAGTGACCCTGCCTGGGCAGAAAGGCTGAAGCTGCCGTTGATGAGCGCGGTATAGACATCTCTGATTGCTGCAAAGGTGGAGATGAAAAGGCCGGGGAAAAGAATAAAGGCGACAAGCTGAATGATATGCCGGATAAGCTGTGTAGTTGCTATTTTTTTCTTTTTAATTGCGTTCATAAAATCTCTCACGTTCTAAATTAATGTAAAATGGTCTCTCAGTGCAGGAGTGGTAAAGACATCGAACGATTCCTGAATAAAAACCGCTTCAATGCCGCTTTTTTCAAGTAACTGCATTCCTTTTTGAATTCCAAGTATAAATACCGCGGTACTGAGCGCATCAAGTTCCATGGCAGAATCTCCGATCAGCGTGACGCCACGCAATTCCGAACGAGCTGGAAAGCCGGTGCGCGGATCTATAATATGGTGATATCGGATTCCGTCGCGAAT
>QKDF01000158.1 GCA_003245395.1 Clostridia bacterium | reverse complement strand
CTGTCTCCCCGATGCGCTGATAGTCGGTGGGTGTCATTCCGCCGCCTCCTTTCCTGTCAGGAAATACACGGTGTCCAGCGCAACCGTGCCCATCGCCTCAAAGATGCGCTCGGGCGTCACGTCCCGAACCTCCTGCGCCAGATCCTCCGGCGTCTCACTGCGGCCGGTGGCGATCTGCCCCAGCCAGAAATTCTCCAGCTTGCTCTGGGAGTCGCCCATGGAGGTATAGGCATTGATCAGCGTGCTGCGGGCGCCCTGCAGCTCCCAATCCTCCAGCTTGCCGGTCTGCACCGCCTCAAGCTGGGCCGCGATCTCGTCATACGCCCGCTGATAGTTTGCAAATTCAATGCCGGAGGAAACGGTGATCAGGCCCTTCTGCCGATGATAGACCGAAGATGCAAAATAGCACAGGGACAGCTTTTCCCGCACATTCAAAAACAGCTTAGAGTTGCTTGACCCGCCGAACAGTGTATTGCCCAGCAGCAGGGCCGACTGATCGTCGCTGCCGCAGGCGAAGCCCATCCCCAGCTTTCCCTGGGTCACGTCCATCTCCTCGGTAATCGTACGGGGCTCCGTGCGGGCCTGATGGGGCTCCGACACTGCAATCTCCCCGGACGGTGACGTTCTGGGCAGGGTTTCCACTACCCGCGCCAGCGCGGAGCTCACCCGCTCGGGCGCAGCGCTGCCGCTGTAAAACAGCTCCAGCCGCCCGGCGTCGATCAGCCGGGTATAGCATTTTTGCAGCGTCTCCGGCGTGATGCCAGCGGCGGATTCTTCGTCGCCGTAGCGGTTGATGCCGTAAGGCTCCCCGGCGCACATCTCCTGCAAAAGCCGCAGATCCGCATAGTCCCGTTTGTCGTTGAGCAGGCTGCGGATAGCGTCCACCAGATTGGTCCGCTCCCCTTCCACATAGGCGGATCGAAAGCGGCCGTCTTCCGTCACGGGGTCACAGATCAGCTCTCCCAGCAGCGCTGCCACAGGCTCAAGCAGCTTTTCCCCGCCGGGGGCAAACGCGTCGTCAATCATACTGGCCACAAAACCCACGCACTGGTTTTCGCCCTTTTTACGCGCCGTATAGTCAATCTGCGCACCGTAAAACCGGTCCAGCTCCGCCGACAGGCTGCCCAGATCCGGGCAGCGGGTCGTTCCCCGGCGCAGCACCGCGGGCAGCAGTGCGTTTTCCGCGGCGCTCTCCCGCTCAATGGGAACGATAAACTGCGCAGAGAGCAGACTTGTCTTGAATTTCTGTGCCGACATACAGGTGAGGTAAACACCGTTTGCCAGCTTTGTTCTGGTTTCTTCCAAGATTTCACTCCTATCTGTTGAATCTGAAAATACAGTCATTTATTATAATGTATCCTGCGCATAAATTCAAACTTAATTTCATGAATTCCCTGATTTCGGATCCCATTTTGCTGAATCCCCAGAATTCGGACAAAAACTTTTCGGTAATCTGAAATTTTTCTGTCCTTTTTCCCTTGACTTTTTCACCGAATTCCTGTAAACTAATTGACGTTGTAAAGCTATATAACTTTACAACAGCCGATACATAAGGGGGAGATTTCTTGAAAAATCAGACATACCGCATGACGATGCTCTTCGATTTTTACGGGGAACTCCTCACGGACCGGCAGAAAGAATTTTTTGACTACTACTATAATAACGATCTCTCTCTCTCTGAAATCGCCGAAAACGCCGGAATTTCCCGCCAGGGTGTTCGGGACGTGATTGTGCGGGCGGAGAACATCATGCAGGAGGTTGAGGACAAAACCGGCCTGATTCGCCGGTTTGAGCAGATGCGTCCGCATCTGGACACCATCGCTTCCGCCGCCAGCGAGATCAAAACCGTTAATTACCGCCAATACGAAAACCCGCGCCTGACAGAGCTGGCGGAGATCATTGCGGCGGAAGCCGCTGCGCTCAAGGAGTAACTATGGCGTTTGAAGGACTGACTGAAAAACTCAACGCGACATTTAAAAAGCTGCGCGGCAAAGGCCGGCTGTCGGAAAACGACGTGCGGGAGGCCATGCGGGAAGTCCGCCTGGCCCTGCTGGAAGCGGATGTAAGCTACAAGGTTGTCAAGGACTTTGTGACCTCCGTGACGGAGCGTGCCGTGGGCATCGACGTTCTTGACAGCCTGACGCCTGCCCAGCAGGTCATCAAGATTGTCAGCGAAGAGCTGACGAAACTGATGGGCGGCTCCAGCGCCAAGCTGTCCTCCGCCAACAGCGGACCAACGGTGGTCATGCTGGTGGGTCTGCAGGGCGCGGGCAAAACCACCAACGGCGCCAAGCTTGCAGGTCTGATGCGCAAACAGTACGGCAAGCGGCCACTGATGGCCGCCTGCGACGTGTACCGCCCCGCTGCCATCGAACAGCTGAAAGTTGTGGGCGGACAATTGGATCTGCCCGTTTACGACGAGGGGCAGGGCGACCCGGTGGAAATTGCAAAAAACGCCTTGCGACATGCCCGGGATCACGGCAATGACATGGTCTTCCTCGACACCGCCGGCCGTCTCCACATCGACGACGCACTGATGGACGAGCTTAAGCGCATGAAGGCCGCCGTCCGTCCCAACGAAATCCTGCTGGTGGTGGATGCCATGACCGGTCAGGATGCGGTCAATGCCGCCACCGCCTTTGACCAGGCGCTGGGCATCGATGGCGTGGTGCTGACCAAGCTGGACGGCGACGCCCGGGGTGGCGCGGCGCTCTCTATCCGGGCCGCAACCGGCAAGCCCATCAAATTCGTGGGTACGGGCGAAAAACTGGACATGATCGAGCCGTTCCACCCCGACCGGATGGCCTCTCGCATTCTGGGCATGGGCGATATGCTCACCCTGATTGAAAAAGCGGAGCAAAACTACGACGAAAAGCAGGCCAAGAAGCTCCAGGAAAAGCTGCGCAAAAACAGCTTTACCCTGCAGGACTATTTCGAGCAGCTTCAGCAGATGCGGGGCTTAGGCGACCTGAGCCAGATTGCGGGCATGATGCCGGGGGGCCTGGGCAAACAGCTGCAGGGCGCCAGCATCGACGAAAAGACGCTCTCCCACACAGAGGCCATTATCCTTTCCATGACCCCGCAGGAACGGGAGAATCCTCAGATCCTCAACGCCAGCCGCAAGCGGCGCATTGCCGCGGGATGCGGACTGCAGGTGGTAGACATCAACCGCCTGCTCAAGCAGTTCGAGATGATTCAGCAGCTAACCCGCCAGGTCTCCAAAGGAGGTTTGGGCGCCTTTGGGGGACTGAGCCACGGGCTGGGCAAGAAAAAGCGCAAGAAAAAATAAAAACTTTCTCATGCTATAAGTGCTCACGCATTTATATATAAATTTATTAATTAATTTTTTGGAGGTACGTTTACCATGGTGAAAATCAGACTGCGCCGCCTGGGCGCCAAGAAGGCTCCGTTCTACAGAGTAGTTGTGGCCGATTCCCGTTTCCCCCGCGACGGCCGTTTCATTGAAGAGATCGGCACTTACAATCCCTGCGTCTCCCCCGCCGAGATCAAGATCGACGCCGAGCGGGCACAGGCCTGGATCAAGTCCGGCGCTCAGCCCACCGACACTGTTCGGGTTCTGCTGAAAAAAGCGGAAGTCCTCTAATCCAGGGAAGGGCGAAGCATGAAGGACTTGCTGCTCTACATCGCCAGGAACCTTGTGGACGACCCTGATGCCGTGTCCGTCACGGAAGTACAGGGCGACCAGGAGCTGACGTTGGAGCTGCGCGTGGCCCCTGACGACATGGGCAAGGTCATTGGCCGTCAGGGCCGCATTGCAAAGGAGATTCGCACCGTGGTGCGCTCCTATGCTCAGCGTACCGGCATCAAGGTTTCCGTCGATATCGTGGACTGAAAAAGGAGGATGCGTTTGCATCCTCCTTTCCCTGTCTTCAAATTTCATTCTTCCCGGCTGCCAAGCAAGGCGGATACCCCCAGCATGAGTGAGGAAAGGGACACATCCAGAAAAAGTCCCATCCATCCAAAGTGCGGCAGCCACCAAAGTAAGGCAGAACCATATCCGATAACCCCCAGAACGACCAATGCCACTGCAATCGCGGCGTGTTTCTTTTCTTCTCCGGGAGTCGTAATTTTCTTTTCCAGCGTGTGCCGGATGGCGGTATATTCCTCGTCGGTTACTTCCAATGGCACTTTCCGATAAAATTGGATTCCGTCCCGCTCTGGATATTCCGGACCAAATTCCCCGTACTCCTTCGTATACAGGCCGCAGACAATGAGTGTGTCAGCCCGTTCCTGCGCCTGTCGCTCGGCCTGCTCTCTGTTTGCCCGTTCCAAATACTCCTCCACCTCTTTGCGCATCGGATGTCCTCCCTTTTCCTGATATTCCCATTCTAAAACAACAGACAGGATGTGTCAATCTGCGC
>QKDF01000249.1 GCA_003245395.1 Clostridia bacterium | reverse complement strand
GGTATTGCCTGTGCTGTCAAAAGTCTGAAGCCCTCCTGTAAAATTTACGGTGTGCAGGCCGCCAATGCCGCTTCAATGTATGACTCGGTACAGGAGGGGAGAATGGTGACCCTGAATTCCGCCCATACTATCGCCGACGGAATTGCCGTGAAAACACCGGGGACACTGACCTTTGAAATGGTGAAAAAATATGTGGACGGCGTGGTTACTGTCAGCGAAGATGAGATCGCGGCGGCCATGCTGACGCTGATCGAGAAGCAGAAAACGGTGGCAGAAGGTGCGGGAGCCGCCACGGTAGCCGCCGTGCTGTTTAAGAAGATTGAAGCGCTGCAGGGAAAGAAGGTTTGCTGCGTGGTTTCCGGCGGCAATATCGACGTGGGAACGCTGTCACGGGTGATCAACCGCGGCCTTGTAAAATCCGGCCGGATCTGTGAATTCCATGTGGTGCTCCAGGATCAGCCCGGCGAGTTGTACCGCCTGCTCAGCGCCGTATCCTCCGTAGGGGCCAATGTGGTAACAATTGAGCATGGCCGGGAGATGCAGCGCTATGAGATCGGCTACTGTGGGGTGAAACTGGTGGTAGAGACCCGGGACGCGGCCCACCGGGACGAACTGACGCAGACGTTGGTTGACGCCGGCTTTCAGCTGTGAACCGAACAATGTAAAGAAATTGTTTGGAATTTCGACAAAGAGCCTTGATTGTCTAGTGCAAAAGTCCGTCTATGCCGCTAAGATGAGAACACGCCACAGCGGGAGAATCCGGGAAACGGTCCCCTGAGGAAAAACAGATGGAGGAATCAACATGTATTACAGCAGTGGCAACTATGAGGCTTTTGCCCGCCCCCGCAAGCCGGAGGGCGTAGATGAAAAATCGGCCTGGCTGGCCGGGTCCGGCCTGGCGGCACTGTCGGCAGCCTGCTTTCTGGTGCGGGACGGCCAGATGAAGGGGGAAAACATTCACATTCTGGAGGAGGGCGAACTGCCCGGCGGCGCCTGCGACGGCCTGCGGGACCCCCAGCGGGGTCTGATCTGTCGGGGCGGACGCGAGATGGAGAACCATTTCGAGTGTTTGTGGGATCTGTTTCACACCATTCCCTCGCTGGAAAACCCGGAGCTTTCTGTTCTGGATGAATTTTACCGGCTGAACAAGGATGACCCCAACTTCTCCCTGTGCCGAGCCACGGTGGAACAGGGACAGGATGCGCATACCGACGGAAAATTTGCCCTGTCGGACAAAGCGTCGGCCGAGATCGTGAAGCTGTTCATGACCCCGGATAGAGACCTGTACAATAAGACCATCGATGACGTATTTGACCAGGAGTTTTACAAGTCCAATTTCTGGCTCTATTGGCAGACGATGTTTGCCTTTGAGACTTGGCACTCTGCGCTGGAGATGAAGCTTTATCTCCAGCGGTTCATCCATCATATCGGCGGCTTGCCGGATTTCTCGGCGCTGAAATTCACAAAATACAACCAGTATGAGTCCCTGATTCTGCCCATGGTGGAATATCTGAAAGCCCGCGGCGTGGATTTTCAATATGGTGTGCGGGTGAAGAACGTGATATTCGATCTGACCGGCGAGCGGAAAGTGGCCCGGCGGCTGCTTTTAGCCCGCAGTGGACAGGAGGAGTCCAGGGAGCTGACGGAAAACGATCTGGTGTTTGTCACCAACGGCTCCTGTACCGAGGCCAGCGCGCTGGGAGACCAGACGCATGCACCCGTCCTGAACATCAAGAACGGAGATGGTGGCTGCTGGGATCTGTGGCGCGGTATTGCCCGCCAGGACCCGCGGATTTTCGGGCATCCCGCCAAGTTCTGTAACGATATTTCCCGCACCAACTGGGAGTCTGCCACGGTCACTACCTTGGACGACCGTATCCCGCCCTATATCCAGCAGGTCTGCCGGCGTGATCCGTTCTCCGGCAGCGTGGTCACCGGCGGGATTGTCACGGCGAAGGACTCCAATTGGCTGATGAGCTGGACGATCAACCGCCAGCCCCATTTTCATGAGCAGCAGTCCGGGCAGCTGGCCGTTTGGGTCTATGGACTGTACACCGATCGGCCTGGCAACTTCGTAAAAAAGCCCATGAAGGAATGCACAGGTATGGAGATCACAGAAGAATGGCTTTATCATCTGGGTGTGCCGGAAATGGATATCCCGGAACTGGCCGAGCATCATGCCAACTGTGTGCCCTGCATGATGCCGTATATCACTGCCTTTTTCATGCCTCGCACCAAAGGCGACCGTCCCAAGGTCGTGCCTGAAGGCTGTGTGAACTTCGCCTTTATCGGCCAGTTTGCCGATACTGCCCGGGACACCGTATTCACCACCGAATACTCCGTCCGCACCGCAATGGAGGCGGTCTATATACTGCTGGATGTAGACCGGGGTGTACCCGAGCCTTGGGGTTCGGCTTATGACGTGCGGTGCCTGCTCGATGCCACATCGAAGATGATGGATGGGCGCAGGTTCACAGACATCCGTCTGCCATTTACCGCCGATCTGGTGCGCAGAAAAGCGTTGAAAGTTGCCTCCGGCACGGTCGTGGAGGAACTGCTCAAGCGGTATCATCTGATCTGAAGTTTTCAAAAAGACAAGAAAGGCCCGGCATCCTGACGGATGCCGGGGTCTTTCTTTTTGTGACAATCAGCTGTTCGTTCGGCGCTATAGCGGAACATATGCGCTTTTTATTTTAACAGCAGCAGATTTTCCGGCGCCACAGCCACGGTGAGGAGGCCGTCTTCGACTGTTAAAGCAGCCCAGGCGGATTTCTCCAATTCCATCCGAAGCAGCGGCGTGTCAGGGCCGGCCATTACAGGCCGCAGGAGAATAATGGTGCTGAACACGTCGTCGATGACCCGCTCCACACGGCAGGAAAATGCGTTTTCCGCAGCGGGGGAGGCGGCATGAATATGATGGGATCGAATACCCAGCGCCACGGTTCCCTCGGGAACCTGCCGTCCGCAGGAGAGGGCGATTCCCCAATCCGGAATTCGGAGTTGATCACCGTCGGGCTGTACGGAAACGTAGTTCTTGCACCCGGACAACCGGGCGGCAGATTCGGTGCCGGGACTTGCGAACAGTTCCGCCATCGTCTGTACCGGCTGCGAGACCCCTTTGTCCACCAGGCAGACCCGGCGGCAGTTGCGCCAGGCTTCGCCTCGGTCATGTGTGACCCACAGAACCGTGCCCGGAAAATTTCCAAGGGTGTCGGCCAGTTCCAGTTCCAGCTGGTACTTGAGATAGCTGTCCAAAGCGGAAAAAGGCTCGTCCAGTAAAATGGATCGGGGATTCGATGCCAAAATGCGGGCCAGAGCCGCGCGCTGCTGCTGCCCGCCGGAGAGCTGGCGCGGACGCTGGTCTGCCACGCTTTCCAGACGGAACTGCCGCAGTTTTTCCGTCACAATTTTTTCCCGCTGAGACTTTTCCCGAACTGCCACGGCGATATTTTGGCGGACGGTCATGTTGGGGAACAGAGCGTACTGCTGAAACAAGTAGCCCACGTTTCGCTGCTGGGGGAGAAGATCGATTTTCCGGGCACTGTCGAACAGAACGCGGCCATCCAGCTCGATATGTCCCGCGTCGGGCTGCAGAATGCCCGCAATGCACTTTAAAGTGACGGACTTGCCGCAGCCGGAGGCACCCAGGAGGGCCAGTGTTTCGTTCTCCGCCTGAAGCTGTACCTGCAGGGAAAAGTCACCCAGCTGCTTGCGGATGTCCACTGTCAGGCTCATGCCGGGCCTCCTTTCCGCTTTTGCCGTTCTCTGGTCTCCAGCAGGTTAACCGCCAGCAGTACCACCGCCGAGATGGCCATGTTCACTAATACCCAGCGCATCGCTCCGGCGTCGTCGTTGGTGCGCCAAAGCTGATAAACGGTGGTGGAGATTGTGGCGGTGCGGCCCGGGGTGTAGCCGGCGATCATGGAGGTAGCGCCATACTCCCCCAGCGCCCGGGCAAAGGCCAGCACAGTGCCTGCCAGAATGCCCTGTTTACAGTAAGGCATCTTCACACGCCAGAAAATATAAGTATTGGAAAGGCCCAGTGTCCGACCTGCGTCGGCCAGCGTTCTGTCAAAACTCTCAAAGGCCCCCCGGGCGGTGCGGTACATCAGGGGAAAAGCCACCACCACAGTAGCGAAGATTGCGCTCCACCAGGTCATGACCAACTTCATATCAAATTGAGCCAGTACCCAGCGTCCGATGACGTGGTTGGGGCCCAGCAGGCGCAGCAGCAGATAGCCTACCACGGTGGGTGGCAGGACCAGAGGGAGCGTCAGAATCACATCCAAAATTCCTTTTGCCAAAGCGGGCAGGTGCGCAATCAGATGAGCGGCCAGAATGCCCAGAAAGAATACAGCCACTGTGGAAATGCCCGCGATACGCAGGGAGTTATACAGGG
>QKDF01000188.1 GCA_003245395.1 Clostridia bacterium | reverse complement strand
CGTCACCGTGTAGTCGCTGTACGCCCGCGGCAGCGACACGCCCTCGTTCCGGGCAACGTGCACGGCGTCAAACAGCTTATAGGCGGGCGCATTGCCCAGTTCGGTATCGTGCTTGAACACGATCAACTCCCGCACGGCCATCTTGCCCCGGGCGGCCGAATGGTCGTTTTCAAACATGTTGAGGATCGCCGTCCACAGAAGCTGAAGGTCGTCCTCGGAAAAGCCCGTGACCTTCCGGGCCAGATTTGCGGAGACATAGCCCTCGGCGCGGTAGAGGCCATAGGGGATGATGTATTTGCGTCCCATTTCGTTTTTCTTGTCCTCGGCGTCCTTCGCCGTGGTGATGGCCACGCGGGTAATGGTGATTTCCTGGGGCATCACCGGGTCCACGGAGCGGGCAAAGCCCAGCTGCACGGGGCCGCGAACCTGTCCGCAGTTCAGCGCGCCTTTGACAAAGGTTGTCATCACGGCGCCAAACGTGCGGATGTCGAAGAAGTTGCCGCACATAAAGTCCCGCAGCTTTCCGTCCAGGCCCGGATCATCCTTTTTCGCCGCCTTCAAAGCCTTCTCATCCGCTTCAACGCCCACAGATTTGCACGCCTCGGCGTCGGAATTGTTGAGCGGAGCATTTTCTTTGATATAGATGCGGTAACCCGTCTCACCCTCCTTGGCCATCTCCACATAGTTGCGGATTTTGCGTTTGAGGCACACATCGGTGACCAGACCGAAGCCGCTCTCCGGGTCTATCCGGGGCATATTGCCCGCGTCCGGGTCGCCGTTGGGATTGCCGTTTTCCACATCGAATAAAATAACAAACTCGTACCTGTTTTTAATTGCTTCCATGTCACTTTTCCTCCTTTTTTTCATACCGCTTCTGTGTCTGATGGTAATAGCCCAGATGGAACGAACCCTGCTCGGGCAAGGCAAGGCGCGCCGGAAATTCCTGTCCCACGATGGCGGCAAGTTCTCCCAGCCGCTTTTCCCAATGGATGCGGATGCCCGTGTCCAGCTTCCGCAGATGCTTTTGAGACAGGTTGAGCAGGATTGGGAAAATTGTTGCGGGTGTGGCCGCAGCAGAGGTGTAATACTTATCCTTGATGGTCGTGTTGATTCCGGGGTTCGCGGCCTGCTGGATCGCCTCCAGTACGGAGAACATCCGTCCCAGAGTGTAAGGAACGTTTTGTGTGGTTTCATTCAATGTCACAGTCAATACCTCCTCGGGGCAAAGTTGATTTGTATTTCGCAGATAGTACGCTTTGATGATCGCGGCGCGTCCGCGGGTAACCTCCCGCTCCGCCCGGATGCGCAGCATCACGCCGTTCAAAAGTGTCGCCGGGTAGCGATCCCCCGCCAGAATGGCCCGAAGTGTATCGCCGGCCATCTGAGGCTGGGCTTTGGATGGCGACTGATCCCGTACGGTTTCCCCCACCAGCTTCCACAGAGGCAGCGATTCCCATTTGTCATAGGATGGCCGAACGATCTCCAGCCGCACAAAATGGGCCTCCTGCCGTTTCATAAACTCCGCAAACGTATTGTGCAGGAAGAACCGCACGGACAATCGGGCCGCGTTGGGAGCCAACCCCAGGATATAAAAGTCCGCGTCCGGACTCAAAACCTCTCCGTTCCAGTTTGCTTTTTTTCCCTGTGCCAGAGCCTCCAGCGTACTGCGAACCAGATTCTGCGTCTCCTCCTCCGGAGAAATGCCCATCAGGGATTCCATGGCGAAGTCCTGATAGCCGCTCTCTCCGTTCTTTGCCCAGCAGACCACGGTGGTGTCACCGATCACCTGCGTGTGTTCCCGGTCAGCCAGAAGTGTGTTGAGCGCCGTGGTATAGGCAAAGGCGGCATACGCGCCCACCGGAGCGTTCAGGTTTTGCTTACGGTTATAAGACTCAGCGGCTTCTGTATTGAACGAAACCAGCGCCGCGCCGCTGGACTGGGCGCCTCTTACTCCTTTGATCGCTGGATGGGTATTGGGAATTGGGCTCTCTTTCCCTGTCACCAGGCATTGCATCACAGGCCCGTCGCCCCGGTTGTCGTAATAATTCTGCCACGCCGCACGGATGGCCGGGTCGTCTGTAACCGGTCTGCGATCATAAAAAAGCAGAAAATTTCCACCGGAGATCAACTCGTCCCAATCCGGGGCCAGCATCGGATGCGTCTTTCCCTCTCCCGGATTCCAGCCGGCAAAGAAGCTTCTCACCGCGCCCGCCGCCGGGGAGTCCACATCCGACAGGATTTCCAGATGCCGTGCCCGAGCGGCCACAAAGCAGTCCACCGCCCGCTCCGGCTTGCCCTTGGCGTCGCTGCCCAGAATATAGGCGGAGTTGTCGCACAAAAAATCGGCCAAAATGCCGCTGGAGCGTTTTTCCGGCATGGGCACCTCCATGTTCCGGAATTTGGGGCTCTGTTTTTTCCCCGCCTCAGGTTCCGTCTTCAAAGAGTGTACACCGATGATTTGGCCGTCCCCGTCCAGTTCCAGCGCAAAGGACACCTTCGCCGTTCCCCAGCCGGGCCGAGCGATTTTCCCCTTTTCCAGCAGTGTTTCATAATACTCTGTCAGCGCCTGCAGGATCATTGTTTCACCTCGCAGTCGCGGACATCCAGCACGCCGTTTTCCAATTGCGCCCGGAAAAACAGGGGCCGGATATCCGCCGGGTCTGAGTAATCCATATCAAAAAGCATGTACCCCAGATCTCGGGTATCCGGGATGGTGGGAACACTCTCGCTGGGCCACAGGCGAAACCGCGCCGGGAACTCTCGGGTACCGAAGCAGGGCTGATGATAGCACTGCCCCTTTTCCAGCCGCCGGGTCATAATGTCCTGAAATTTGCCCGGGTTGTCACTCGGCGCCGCCCGATCCGTCATCTCAAAGTGCGCTTCAATGACATAGTGAACGTCCTGCAGCACCGTGGCCGCCCGCTGTTGGATATCCTCGGACGCCGCCAGATACAGCGGCCCTCCGCCGCCCTGTGCAGCTGCTTTCACAACGGTGGCCAGAATTTTGCTTTTTACCTCGTTGCGCCGGATACTGGCAAAGCGGATGGGGGAAAGCACATAAATGCGATCCACCCGCCACCGCAGTCCCGGATGCCAGAACACGGCTTCCAGGATGCCCCGCGCCGCGGACGGGGTCATCACGTCATAGCTCACCCGCTCCACCTTCATTTCCGGGCGGGAAAAGCAACCGTATTCTCCCCAAACTTCCATTTTGACTGGCATAGTCGATCTCCCTTCTTATATCATCAGGCCCTGACCGGACGGTACGTCCAGCATCAGCCCCGTATTGGAATCGTAAAGTGTGGAATCCGTCAGCACCGCGTCCCCGGACGGCAGAAGTGCCAGCGCCCCGGCCCGGTCCAGTGCCTGAAAATGGGGGCCGTATACGTTCACGCCATACTGTCCCGCCGCCCGCAGCAAGCCGCGGGATATCTCGCCGCTTAGCAGGCGCCGCGTCAGCGCTTCGCCCTCGTCCTCCGGAATGTAAACGGTTTTCGTGGGAGCTTCGATCAGCGTGAACCGATCCGCCACCTGGGCAAACGGAAACCAGCAGCCTGCGATTCCCCTCTCAAATGCGTCCAGAATTCGTTTTTTGTCCAGTTCCTCCGTCCCTTTGAGTGTTCGAAAAAAACGAAAATACGCGCTGATTGCCTCCGGTGAGGCGGGGTCAGGGTAGTCGCGCATCACGGACTCCGCGGCAGAGATATTCAGCCGCAGCATAGCCGGCGGCGCATCTCCGGTGCGGAATACATACACGACGCTCTCCTCCGCGGGGCGTCTGCCCTGGCGGTTGCACCGCCCGGCCGCCTGTATGATGGAATCCAGACCCGTCATCTCCCGCAGCACGGCGGGAAAATCCAAATCCACGCCCGCCTCGATCAGCGATGTGGAGACCACCCGGCAGCTCTTCTCCCGTTCCAGCCGATCCCGGATTTCGGCCAGCAACCGCTTCCTGTGGACGGGATAAAGCAGGGTGGACAGGCAGAAGTTCCCCTCTCCGCCCAGATTCCGGTACAGCTCCTGCGCGTTTTTGCGGCTGTTGACCACACACAGCATCCGGGGCATATCGTGCAGCCGGGTGAGCAGTTCCTCCGGATCAGTCTGCCCCAGATTCCGGATGACCGTGCGCCGGAACACCTCATACAACCGCCCGGTATCCGGGCAGATCTCGTCGGCGGAAAGCTCCTGATCCGCAAACAGAGGTTCCAGCGCGGGCTGGGTGGCCGTGCACAGCACCGCCGTGGCTCCGTAGTGCTTCACAACTGCGCGATGGCTGCCACGCAGGGAGTCAGATATGGTGTGGGAAGGGTCTGTGCTTCGTCAAAAATCAGCACCGCATCGGCCAGATTGTGCAGCTTGCGGCACTTCGAGCTGCGGTTGGCGTACAGAGATTCAAAAAAC
>QKDF01000241.1 GCA_003245395.1 Clostridia bacterium | reverse complement strand
GGTGGCGCGGATGCGTCCGGCAAATTCCTCCGCCGGCGGAACTTCATACTCAAAGGTGATCGCCGTCTGCAGGACATAGGGCGCATAGACTGCCAGGAGAGCCTCTGCGTCCTCCGGAACGGCGGGACGGATTAAAACAGGCGTATTCATCAATTTCTTCTCCAATCTTCCGACATGGGTGATATCTGATTTTACCACAGCCTATTCAGCCTGTAAAATAACGGCTGGTTGGCCGATGCGATTCCTTTTTTTTATTACGGGAGGGATACACATATGACTTTACAGCAATGCCGCTACATCGTGGAAATCGCAGCCCACCACTCCATCCGCCGAGCGGCGGGCGCCCTGTATGTGACCCAGCCCGCCGTCAGCAAAGCGGTACGGGAACTGGAGCAGGAACTGGGGATCGTAATTCTGGAACGGACAAACCAGGGTGTGGACTTCACGCCCGACGGACAGGAGCTACTGTTCATGGCCAAACTGCTCATCGAGCAGGCAGGCGCCATCTCCTATCATTTTGACCGCTCTGCTCCGGTGCGGACTTCAGAGCTCTCCGTTTCCTCGCAGCACTACTGCTGCATGAGCGGGGCGCTGATGGAGTTTGCCCAGCGCTGGCCACGGTATGCCATCTCATTCCGGGAGGGCAAGGCTGAAGACGTGGTGGATGATGTGGCTCAGAGCCGCAGTATTGTGGGTTTTCTCTCCCTTAATCCCCGTACTGCCCCCTATTTTGAACGAGTCTTTCACGATCGGGAGCTGGAGTTTCGGGAGCTGGCCGTCACCACAGAGCATGTGTTCCTTCGAAAAGGGCACCCTTTGGCCGGATTGCCCGTCATTCCTCTGGAAAAACTGACCGGCTATCCCTGCCTGACCTACCGGCAGGATGATCTGCCTCTGCATTTGAGCGAGTCCCCCGCTTATGCCGGAGACGCGGACCAAATCATCTACCTCAGCGACCGGGGCACCATGCGGGACCTGCTGGCCCACACGGACGGCTATAACGTCGGAACCGGTATTTTGGACCCGGAAGACCCGCTGCTCACCGCCGTGCCCCTGGCTGAGGGCCAGGGGGTGCGGATTGGATGTGTGAAGCGGCGTCAGACATTCCTGCCCGACGCGCTGGAAAACTACGTCTGCCTGACAGGTGCAGCTCTGGCGGAAGCATGCCGCACATAAAAAAACAGCGGGGCGCACAGTTTGTGCGCCCCGCTGTTCTATGACTCGTCAGGATTTTTCGCCGTCCAGAATATGGATATTGAGATGATCATACGTAATCTCCACATTCCGCTCAGCAAAGGCGGTACGCAAATTTTCCCCCAGCGCCACATATACCGTCCAGTAATCCTCCGCCTTGGACCAGCAGTAAACGGAATACTCGATGGCACTGGAGCCGTACCCCGTGAGGTAGACGGCAGGGGCCGGGTCCTGCAGCACCAGTTCCGTCCGCTCCATGGCCGTCATGCAGGCGGCCTTCACTGTCTCTGTGGGCGCGTCATAAGACGCGCTCATTTTCCATGCGACCCGGCGGCGGCCCAGGGCCGTGTAGTTGGTCAACTTTGCTGAGGAGACCGTCTTATTGGGTACCAGCACCGTCAGTCCGTCAAAGGTTTGCACCTTGGTGTGATTCAGGGTGATCTCCTCCACCGTTCCGGTCACACCGTCGCTTTCAATCAGATCTCCGATATTAAACGGTCGGGAGGACAGCAGCACCAGTCCGCCCGCCACGTTGCCCAGAATATCCTCCGCTGCCAGTGTGATACCCAAGGAACCAACCGACAAAATCGCAACCAGTGATGTCACCGGAATGCCCAGCGAATCCACCACAATGATACCGGTAATGATGTACAGAACCATTTTCAGGCCGGAGAGCAAATATTTCTGCACCCGTGCATCCAGCTTGCTCTTTCCCGCCAGGCGATGCAGAACTTTCATCAGCAGATGGATCGCCAGCAGGCAAATCAGCAATGTTGCAGCCGCGGAAAGCCAGTCGCCCACCGTCAGAGCCTTCGTGCCGATTTTGCCCGCGCCTGTATTGAATAGCTGTGATAAATCCATGTCAACCCCCTTATTGTCCCTGTGCCCGATCGGACGCAATCAGCAGCTTCAGCGCCTCCACGGCCACACGCACGGAAGCAGTGGTGTCCTCACTCATACTCTGGTCCAGACCGGCGGCCTCCCGCTCCTGATTCCACACCACATGGAAGCAGGAGCCGCACCGCACACCCAGCGCTGCCGCCACCACAAACAGTGCGGCGGATTCCATCTCACTGGCCTTGACTCCCAGCCGCTTCCAGGATTCCCACTTTGCCTTGAGCTCATAGGACACCGGAGAGGCGTCCGGGCTGTGCTGGCCGTAAAAGCTGTCTTTGCACTGCACCACGCCGGTGTGGAGCGGATAGCCCAGGTTTTTCGTGGCCTGCACCAGACAGTTGGCGATCTCCAGATCCGCAACCGCCGGGAATTCAATGGGAGCGTACTCCAAACTCGTATGCTCGTACCGGATGGCGCCGGTGGCCACCACGATATCGCCGGACTTGACCTCCAGAGCGATGCCGCCGCAGGTACCCGTGCGGATGAATGTATCCGCGCCGCATTTGTGCAGCTCCTCCATAGCAATGGAGGCGGAGGGCCCGCCGATGCCCGTAGAGCAGACGGAGACGGTCTCACCCAGAAGCGTGCCGGTATAGGTGGTGAATTCCCGATTCTGCGCCACTTTGTGGGCGTCGTCAAACAGCGCCGCGATGGCGGGAACCCGTCCCGGATCGCCGGGCAGGATACAATAACGTCCCACGTCGCCCTTTGCACAGGCGATATGATATTGCTTCGGAAGGTCGTGCATATCCTTCACCTCAGATTTCAAATTTTCGCCGGAACAGCGGCGGATGGAAATTCAGTATACCAAATTCAGGGACAAACCGCAAGGGCGCGTCATTTCAGCGTGACCACGGTGACGCCCGCCTCGCCCTCGCCGTAGACGCCCAGGCGGAAAGACTTGACCACCCGGCTGCGGCGCAAAATATCGTGTACCGCCTTGCGCAATGCGCCGGTGCCTTTGCCGTGAATGATGGTCACTGTCTCCAGCCGACCCATGACTGCGCTGGAGAGAAAGTTTTCCACTACGTTTTCGGCCTCCAGCGTCTCCATACCCCGGATGTCCAGTTCCGACGCTGCGGCAGAGAGGGAGCGCAGCTGTCGCGCGGCGCTCTGGCGCACGGTGAGGGCAGGCTTCTTTTTTCTGTTCTCTCCGTCCTCAATCAGCCGCACTTCCCCGGCTTTCGCTTTCATTTTCAATACGCCCGCCTTCAGCTGCAGTGTCCCGTCCTTACCCACGGACACCACCTGAGCGGGCGTCTGCACGCCGGGAATCTCCACAAGATCCCCCTCCCGAATGGGACGGCTGGGCGCAGGAATAGGCTCAGATTCCTGATTCCGCTCCCGCAGCCGATCCTGTGCCTGATTTAAGCCGGCACGGATGGCCGTCTGGGCATCGTTCAGGTTTTGAGCCGCGTCGGCTCTGGCCTGCTGGCGGCGTAGTTCCGCCAGTTCACGGAACGTCTGGTCGGCAGTCTCTTTTGCGTCCTGCAGGACACGGCGAGCCTCTGCCTCGCCCCGGCTGCGGGCATTTTCCTTTGCCCGCTCCATCTGCTGGCGGAACTCTTTTGCCTTCCGGGCGTCCTCCTCCCGCTGCTGGGCAAGCCGGTCGATTTCCACCTGGCGTTTCTCCAGCGCCTGCCGCTTGCGCTCCAGCTCTGTGAGGATATCCTCAAACCGGACGCTCTCGCCGGACATCTGCGCCTTGGCATCCTCGATTACGTCGTCCGGCAATCCCAACCGTTTGGAGATTGCAAAGGCATTGGACTTGCCGGGGATGCCGATGAGCAGCCGATAGGTGGGGCACAGCGTCTCCACGTCAAATTCGCAGGAGGCGTTTTCCACCCCCGCAGTGGTCATGGCAAAGGTCTTCAACTCGGCATAATGGGTGGTGGCCGCCATACGCGCGCCGCTGCGGCGCACACGCCCTATGATGGCCACGGCAAGAGCCGCGCCCTCCACGGGGTCGGTGCCGGCCCCCAACTCGTCGAACAGCACCAACGTCTTTTTGTCTGTCTCCTGCAAAATCCCCACGATGTTCACCATGTGGGCGGAGAAGGTGGACAAACTCTGCTCGATGCTCTGCTCGTCTCCCACGTCCGCCAGCACCGCCCGGTACACGGACACCGCGCTGCCGGAAGCGGCGGGGATATGCAGTCCGCACTGGGTCATCAGCGTCAGCAGCCCCAGTGTTTTCAGCGACACGGTCTTGCCGCCGGTGTTGGGGCCGGTGATGACCAGCGTATCGAAGGTATCCCCCAGCTGAATGTCAATGGGTACCGCGCTCTTGGGGTTCAGCAACGGATGGCGCGCCTTGCGCAGCACAATTCCCCCATCCCGGCGGATTTCCGGGCGCATCGCGTCCATTCTATAAGACAGCTGCCCCCGGGCAAAAATGAGATCCAGATGCACCAGGGTGTCGTAGTCCCACCGGATGTCCTCCCGGTGATTGGCGGTATCGGCGGACAGCTCCGCCAGAATCCGATCAATTTCCTTTTTTTCCTTGGCCCCCAGCTCCATCAGTTCGTTGTTGGCCTGCACCACGCCCATCGGCTCCACAAACAGCGTCGCTCCGGAAGAGGAGATGTCGTGCACCAGGCCAGCCAGGTCGCCCTTGTGCTCGGCTTTCACCGGCACTACAAACCGCCCGTCCCGTTGGGTGATAATGCTCTCCTGCAGCACTTTGCTGTAGGAAGGCGAGGAGATGATCCGCTGGAGAATCTGGCGGCTTTTCGCCTGTGCCGCCCGCATTTTCCGCCGGATATCGGCCAGCTCCGGGCTGGCATTGTCGGAGATAGTGTCCTCGTCCACAATGGCGGTCTTGATCTTGTCTTCCAGAAAGCGGTTGCCGTGAAGGGAGAGAAACAAATGGTCGATGGCGGTCTTCTCCTGGGCGTCGTCGTTAAAATACTCCCGTGTCCGCCGCGCCGCGGTCAATACGCCTGCAATGGTCAGCAGCTCCCGGGTGTTGAGTGCGCCGCCCCGGTCCGCCCGATCCAGCGCCTCCGCCACAGGCTTTACGCCGGAAAAGGACGGTGAACCCCGCAGTCCGATCATAGCCCTGGCCGCATCCGTTTGGTCCTGCAGCCGCAGGACCTCTTCCGTCTCCGTCTCCGGGCTGATGGAAAGAGCGCGGCGCTTGGCCTCCTGGCTCACCGCCTGCTCCGCCAACAGGGCCAGCACCCGCGGCAGCTCCAGCGTTCGGATGGATTTTTCAAATAATTCGCTCATATTATGTCCTTTTCGTATAAATCAAACGAAATACTACAAAATGTATCATGAATTCGACAGGGATTTATAGTAGTCCAGCGTTCGGAATCCTCGCTCCAGCTGGGCGGCAGCGTAGCTCTCCGCCGCGTCGCCCAGCTGCTTAAGACCCGTCCCGGTGAGTGTAAAGGAGTAGAGCCGCTTCGGGTCGCCGTAAACAACATGCCGCAGGGCAGCGACCGCTTCCGGATTCAGCGGAAGTGACAACCCTTTTCCCTTGTCAACGCAGGCGGCACAGCACAATACGCCCTGTACCACGTCCAGCCGGGCATCTGTCGGTTCCTCCGCACCGCATACGGCGCATTCGGCTGCCAGCGGCTCATAGCCCGCCAGACACAGCAGTTTCAGTTCAAAGGCCGCCTTTACCAGAGGATGCGGTTTTTTTAGTTTATCCAGCGCATACAGCCCATTGAGCAGGTGTGACAGCAGGGCGGCGGATTCTTCGCCATGGGCAGTCACCGCCTCGGTGAGCTCGGCAAAGTAACAGCCAAGAGCCAGAGCCTCAAAATCCTTCCGCAGGCCTGAAAACAGCTCCAGTGTGGCCCCCTCGTCGAGGTAGTACCAATCGCCCTTTTGATAGAGCGTCAGCTCTGCGTAAGCCAGCATCTGACATACTGCCGCAAAGCGGGAATTCTTGCGCCGGGCGCCCCGGGCAATTACAGGAATCTTCCCCAGGTCGGGCGTGAGAACGGTGAGGATTTTGTCTGTCTCCTTTGTCTCCGTCTCCCGCAGCACCGCGCCCCTGGTTACCAGATATGCCGTCGGAGCCATGGGCCACCTCCTTACGCGGAGGCGGAGACGGCTCCCTCCTCCAGCAATTCCCGATACAGAAGATAGTATTCCGGTGCGCCGGTTTCCAGAAACAGCGTCAAATAATTTTCAGCGTTCATAAAGCCATCACCTCGGGTTTAGCGTGGCTTTTTTTGTCGAAACCATGCGAGGGAATGTGTGGGTAAGGCCGGATCAGTTGTCGTGATAGCCAAAGCCGCGGACGTAATTGACGTTTTCGCGCCAATTTTCCTTGACCTTGACCCAGGTTTCCAGATAGACCTTGGTGCCCATAAATTTTTCCATGTCCTGCCGCGCCATCGTGCTGATTTTCTTCAGCATGGCGCCCTGCTTACCGATGATGATGCCCTTGTGGCTGGCCTTTTCGCAGTAGATGGTGGCGTCCACGTCGATGACGCCGGAGTCCCGCTCGGAGAATTTCGTCAGCTCTATGGCGGTGCCGTGGGGAATCTCTTTATCCAGGCACAGCAGCAGCTTTTCCCGCAGAATCTCCCCCATCACCTGCCGCTCCGGCTGGTCGGAGGTCTGTCCGTCCGGGAACAGCTGCGGGCCCTCCTGGGCAAACTTTTCCATTTCATGCAGCAGGTCATCCAGCCCAGCTCCGGTATGGGCGGAGATGGGGATGATGGCCTCGAAGCCGTCCCATGCCTCGTTGTAGGCGGCAATCACCGGCAGCAGTTCGTCGGCAATCACCGTATCGATTTTGTTGATGCACAAAATGGCGGGAATATGCTCTTCCCGGATACGGGCAATCAGTGCCTGCTCCGGCGCACCCACATGAGCGATGGGCTCCACCAGCAGCAGGGCGCAGTCCACGTCGGACAGGCTGGCGGTGACGACCTTGACCATGTAGTCCCCCAACGCGGACTTCGGCTTGTGTAGGCCCGGCGTATCCATCAGGACAAACTGGGTGTTTCCTTTGTTCACCACGCCGCAGATACGGTTGCGAGTGGTCTGGGCCTTGTTGGAGACGATGGCAACCTTTTCGCCCACCAGGGAATTGGTCAGGCTGGACTTGCCCACATTGGGCCGGCCGCAGACGGTAATCATGGCTGTTTTTGTAATGTTTGACATAGGTGATCCTCAACTTTCTTTTGAGCAGTTTTATTTATTGTACCGGTTTCCCGGTAAAAAAATCAATGATGTTATCTTCACTTTTCCAGTACCTTTTTCAGATACTGGCCCGTATAGCTCTTTTTGCACTGTGCCACTTCCTCGGGCGTACCGGTGCAGACAATTTCACCGCCGCCGTCACCGCCTTCGGGTCCCAGATCAATGAGGTAGTCCGCGCACTTGATGACGTCCAGATTATGCTCAATCACCAGCACGGTATTGCCGTCGTCCGCCAATCGCTGCAAAACCTCCAGCAGCTTGCGCACATCCTCGCTGTGCAGACCGGTAGTGGGTTCGTCCAGAATATAGATGGTCCGTCCGGTGGCCTGCTTGGAGAGCTCTGTGGCCAGCTTGACCCGTTGAGCCTCACCGCCGGAGAGCTCCGTGGAGGACTGGCCCAGCTTTACATAGCCCAACCCCACGTCGCACAGAGTCTGCAGTTTCTTCTGGAGTCTTGGAATAGCGGAGAAAAATTCCGCGCCCTCCTCCACCGTCATGTCCAATACCTGAGCAATATTCTTGCCCTTGTAGCGTACCTCCAGCGTCTCTCGGTTGTACCGGGCGCCCTTGCAAACCTCGCAGGGGACGAAAATATCCGGCAGAAAGTGCATCTCAATTTTAATCAGACCGTCGCCGGAGCAGGCCTCGCACCGTCCGCCCCGGACGTTAAAGGAGAATCGACCCGGGCCATAGCCCCGGCTTTTAGCCTCCTGCGTGGCGGCAAACAGATCTCGGATATCGTTGAACACGCCGGTGTAGGTGGCGGGGTTGGAGCGCGGCGTCCGTCCGATGGGGCTCTGGTCGATATCCACGACCTTGTCCAGATACTCCAACCCCTCGATGCGGTCGCACTTGCCGGGGCGGGTTTTCATGCGGTTGAGCTCCGCGCCCAGCTTTTTGAAGAGAATTTCATTTACCAGGGATGACTTGCCCGAGCCGGACACGCCGGTGACGCAGGTAAACGTCCCCAGGGGAATTTCCACATCCACATGGCGCAGGTTGTTCTCCGCCGCACCGATCACCTTCAGCGCATGACCGTTGCCCTTGCGGCGTTCCTTCGGCACATCGATTCTCCGCTTGCCGGAGAGGTATTGCCCTGTCAAGGAGTTGGGGTTGGCCATGACCTCCTCCGGCGTGCCGGCTGCCACAATCTGCCCGCCGTGGACACCCGCGCCGGGGCCCACGTCAATGAGGTAATCCGCCTCCCGCATGGTATCCTCGTCGTGTTCCACCACCAGCAGGGTGTTGCCCAGATCCCGCAGACGTTTGAGCGTAGCCAGCAGCTTGTCGTTGTCCCGCTGGTGCAGTCCGATGGACGGCTCGTCCAGAATATACAGCACCCCCATCAGCGACGACCCAATCTGCGTCGCCAGACGAATTCGCTGGCTCTCGCCGCCGGAGAGCGTCCCGGCGGAGCGGGAAAGCGTCAGATATCCCAGGCCCACGGACTGCAAGAACCCCAGCCGGGCGCGGATTTCCTTCAAAATCCGGTCTGCAATGAGCATCTGCTGTTCCGTCAGTGTCAGGGTTTCCATCCAGGACAGCGCATCCACCACCGACAGTTCGGTAAAAGCATTGATGTTTTTATCTCCCACAGTGACGGCCAGCGCCTCTTTCCGCAGCCGCTTGCCATGGCAGTCCGGGCAGGGCTGCTGGGCCATGTATTCCTCCAGCTCCCGCTTGACCGAATCGCTCTGTGTCTCCAGATACCGCCGCTCCAGGTTGTTGCAGATGCCCTCGAAGGGCTGGTACAGCACGCCCTTGCCCCTTGGCTGGTCGTAGTGCAGCTCCAGCTTCTCGTCTCCTGTGCCGTAAAAGATGATCTGCTTCACTTCGTCGGAGAGGGTGGAAAACGGCTCTGTTAAAGAAAAGCGATATTTTTTGGACAGAGCGTCAAAGTACATCCGGGAGATGCCGTCGCCGCGAATGTTATTCCAGCCGGAGGCCTGGATCGCTCCCTCCAGAATGGAGAGGCTCTCGTCCGGCACAATCAGCGCCGGGTCTACCTTCAGCTGGCTGCCCAGGCCAGAACAGGTGGGGCAGGCACCGTAGGGATTGTTGAAGGAGAACATCCGGGGTGCCAGCTCCTCGATGGAAATGCCGCAGTCCTCACAGGCGTAGTTCTGGGAGAAGAGCAAATCCTGCTCCTCCCGCACCAGATTGACGATCACGAGGCCCCCGGCCAGACCCGAGGCCGTTTCCACGGAATCCGTCAGCCGCTGGCGCACGTCGGGGCGAACGATCAGGCGGTCCACGATGATCTCGATGGTGTGCTTTTTGTTTTTCTCCAGCTTGATCTCTTCATCCAGCTCGTACTGGCTGCCATCCACCCGCGCGCGGACATAGCCGGAGCGCCGGGCATCCTCGAATACCTTGGCATACTCGCCCTTCCGTGCACGAACCACGGGCGCCATCACCTGAATGCGGGTACCCTCCGGCAGAACCATCACCTGATCGATGATCTGGTCGATGGTCTGCTGGCGGATTTCCTTTCCGCACTTGGGGCAGTGGGGCGTGCCCGCCCGGGCCCACAAAAGGCGCAGATAGTCGTAAATCTCCGTCACGGTACCCACTGTGGACCGGGGGTTTTTAGAGGTGGTTTTCTGGTCGATGGAGATGGCCGGGGACAGTCCGTCGATATAGTCCACGTCGGGCTTGTCCATCTGCCCCAGGAACATCCGGGCATAGGAGGACAGGCTTTCCACATAGCGCCGCTGTCCCTCGGCATAGATGGTGTCAAAGGCCAGACTGGATTTGCCGGAGCCGGACAGTCCCGTCAGCACCACCAGCTTGTCCCGGGGGATGACCACATCGATATTTTTCAGGTTATTTTCCCGGGCGCCTTTGACTACGATTTTGTCTTGCATGTAAAACTCCTTTGAAACACAGTATGCCTGCGATTTACTCCGCGTCGGTGATGATGTCTGCCGTGGTGCTCCGGATCAGCTTCATTAAATCGTCTGGAGCGGCCTCCACCTGAGCACCGATCTTCCCACCGGAGATAAAAATTGTGGGAAATGAGAGTGCAGATTCATGGAATACGGTTGGAAACTGCTTTTTCATACCGATGGGGCTGCAGCCACCCCGGATATAGCCGGTGACGGCGTTGATCTCCGAGACGTGCAAAAGCTCGATGGACTTCTCGCCGACCGCCTTCGCCGCCTTTTTCAAATCCAGATTTTCCGCCACAGGCACTTCGAATACGTAATAGTTTTTTGACGCGCCCCGGCTCACCAGCGTCTTGAAGACGCAGGACACGTCCTGCCCCAGCGACTGCGCTACATGCAGGCCGTATTCCCGATCGCCCTCGGGTCCGCCGCTCTCGGCATAAAAGTGGGGGGTATAGGGAACCTTCTTCTGATCCAGAATTCGCATCACATTGGTCTTTTCCTGTTTTTCTTTCATGGAATCACCTCAAAATAAACACGCCGGCCAGCACGCAGGCAATACCGGCGGCAGTCAGTCCGGACATCGGCTCCAGAAACACCACCGTCCCCAGCAGCGATGCCACCACCGGCTCCAGGCTGGCCATGATGGACGCCTTGCCGGACTCCACCCGGGACAGCCCTGCGGTATACAAAAGATACGGCGCCACGGTGGAACACACCACCAGGCCCAGCGCCAGCAGCCACATCTCTGGCTGCCGGGCTGCGGTCATAAGCTCGGCAGGGCGAATGAAAAACAACGCCCCGGCCCCCGCGAACACAAATGTCCACACCGTCACGGTCATGGAGCTGTAGTACCGCAGGGCATATCGTCCGAAGATGCTGTACAGCGCATAGAAGAATCCGGCTCCCAGCCCCAGCAGCACGCCGGTCAGGGTCACGCTCTGGCCCCCGGAAAAAATTCCCGTCACCAGTGCACAGCCCGCCAGGGTCAATGCCAAAGCGATCAGCTTTTTTTTCGTAATTGGCTCTTTCCACAGCAAAGCAGAGAGCACCACCACAATGGCCGGGGCCGTGTAAAGCAGCGTGGACGCCACCGCCAGAGAGCACAGCTTCTGGCAGGTGAAATAGCACAGGGTAAACAGCAGCACGCTGACCACGCCGGTGCCGAAGAAGTATTTCAAGTGTTCCCGCTTTACATGGAATACGCTGCGATCCCGGACGGCAAACACGGCGGCCAGAAGTGCCAGCCCGCCGGTGTTTCGCACGGTCACGATGGTCTGCGGAGAAAAGCCTCCGGCCATCAGCCTCCGATTCCACAGCCCGATCATGCCCCACAGCGCGGCCGCCGCCAGAATACAGGCGTAGGCCCGATACTCCCGCCGGACAGGCGGCGGAGCGCTCTCTTTCTCCGGCATGATTTCTCTATCTGCCGGAGCTGTACACTGCGGCTGATCCGTGCTTTCCATCCTATTTCCCTTCCATCCGGTCTCAGCGATCCCAGACGTTCATATTTCCCGTATTCGTATAGAAGAAGGTGTCGTTGCAGACACAGATGACCACCTGCGGGTGGTACGTCTCCAGATACTCCCTCAGGGACTTTTCCGTATAGTGCCGCAGGTCCAGGCTGCGGGTCTCGTCAAAGGAGGTATAAAACATGGTCTCCAGCGCGTTGGTAAACGAGTCGCCAAAGATCAGGGCATCCGGCAGGTCAGGCCGGTTGGTTTGGATAATGGTCTCCGCCTTGTCGCCGCCCATGTACAGGTCGTAGGTGGTCAGACGGGTATCGTTCTCCGGGATGACGTACACGGAAGGGCTCACCTGCGTCCCGTTGTCCGTCCGGGTGAATGGGATGGGGTTCTTCAAAATTCCCAGCACCGCATGTTCGTCATTTGGCCAGAGGTTGTAAAGCTTGCGGCTTCGGGAGCCGAGATATGGGTTGGGCAGCGTCTGAAAGTCCAGATCATTTTTCCCCAATATAGGCAGATTCAGCCCGGAATCCGTGTTGATCCTGTCCAAAATCGCCTGATAGGCGGCAAATGCGCCGTAGTAGGTAAAATGATGGTCCACCGAGGAGTAGTAATCCGACGGACGGCCCTGAGCAGCGTAAACCGCTCCCATGTCCAGCCAGTTGACATCCCGTTCGCCCAGCGCCTGATAGAATGTCTCGTCCGCCGCGAGGGCATTCCATCGGCGGGAGTCCATCCCGTCAGGATATTTGTCCCAGAAATAGTTGCTCTGTTCCGGCATCCCCACAAACCAGAACTGCCCGCCGTAGCTCTGAATGTCCTCCGCCAGTGCGGCAAAGCCATCGGCGACAGGTGCGGCCTTCTTCTTGTAAGTGCTCACATCCCAGGTCTTATACCCCTGAAACGGCAGCAGCACATCCGCGTCCGCAATCACTCCGTTGACTACGGGACGCTTGAGCACGTCCATCTGGATCGCCGTGCTCCGGGTCAGCAGGGTGGTGCGTCCCGGCACATGGTCGGAGTACCATGTCTCCCAGTCCGAAAAATAGTCACCGCTCCAGAAGTTCTCCTCCGTGCAGGTGGGAACGGCCGCCAGCGTGCGATTTTCATAGTAGGTGACAGTATTCTTGGCCGAATGCGTCAGCGTCCGGATGGGAATGGCCAGCAACACCGCGCCAAGGCACAGGAGAAAACCGATGTCCGCGAGTTTTTTCATCCTGCCGCCTCCTTAAAACCGAAAGTAGATGAATGGGTTAAACGACGAGCTGAGCAGCTGCAAAAACGACAGGGCAAACAGGCCCAAGGCCAGCGCCCGAGGCAGCAGCACCAGTGCAGCCGACGCGGCGGTACTGCCATTCGCTGTCCGCCGTTTCAGCACATTCTCCAGCCAGATTTTCATCGGCAGGGCGGCGGGAATCGCCACGAGCAGTTCCCATCGGAACTCGGAGAGGTAGTAGACCGTCTCCCCGCTCCACAGACCGCCCGGAGCCGCGCCGAACAGCGCCGCCGCCATGGTTCCCACCGTTCCCAGGCTCTCCGCCCGGAACAGCACCCAGCCCAGCACCACCGCCGTCATGGCGTACAGGTGCCGTATCGGCGCAGGCAAACGCTCCATGAATTCGCCCCAGACATACCGCTCTCCCAGCAGCAGCAATGCGTAGTAAAGGCCCCACAGGATGAAATTCCAGGCCGCACCATGCCACATACCGGTGAGCATCCAAACAATCAGGATGTTGCGTACCTGCTTCCATCGGCTGCACCGGCTGCCGCCAAGGGGGATGTATACATAGTCCCGGAACCAGGTGGACAGGGAGATGTGCCAGCGCCGCCAGAACTCCGTGGCCGAGCGGGACACATAGGGATAATTGAAGTTCTCCAGAAAGTGAAACCCAAAAATCCGGCCCAGGCCGATGGCCATGTCGGAATAGCCGGAGAAGTCGAAATAAATCTGACCGGTATAGGCCAGCGCCCCCAGCCAGGCCATAGAGGTGGTCAGTAGGCTGCCGGCAGAAAAAGCGGCATCGGCAATCTGGCCCAGCGCGTTGGCCAGCAGCATCTTCTTCGCCAGACCGAAGCAAAACCGCACGGCGCCCGCTCCTGCTTCCGAAATGCTCTCATTCCGGCTGCGAATCTCACCCGCCACGGTCGTATAGCGGACAATGGGCCCCGCCACCAGCTGGGGGAACAGCGCCACATACAGCGCCACCCGCAGGGGGTTCTTCTCCCGCTGGGCATCGCCCCGATACACGTCCAGCACATAGCTCATGCCCTGAAAGGTGAAAAAGGAAATTCCGATGGGCAGCACCACGCCGGGTACTGTCACAGGCAAGCCCAGAAACTGAAGATTTTCAAACAGGAAGTTTGTATATTTGAAATAGCCCAGCAGCAACAGGTTCGCCACCACCACGGCCCCAACAGCCAGTTTGCGGTGCGTTCTCCCCGGAGCGCAGAGCAGGCCGCCGCAGTAGTTGACGGCTATGGAGGCCAGCATCAGCCACAGCAGCTTTGGCCCGCCCCAGGCGTAAAACGCCAGGCTGAACACCAAAAGCACGCCGTTTCGCACACTCCGCAGCCGCCCGGGCAGCAGAAAATAGCACACCAGCAGCGCCGGCAGGAAGGCGAACAGGAAAATCATGCTGCTGAAAACCATGTCGTCGTTCTCTCTTTCTGTCTGTTTTCCGCTTTGGATTTGTGCGGCAACAATCCAATAAGCAACCGGAACACAGCGGGGAACCGCACCGCGCAGGAAGGAAGAAGCCGAGCGCGGCTTACTTTCCGCCGCGCAGCTCTATGATCCGATCCCGCAGAATCGCCGCGTACTCGAACTCCAGCATTTTACTGGCCTCTTTCATTTCCTTTTCCAGCTTGGCAATTTCCGCCGCACGCTCCTGATCGGTCAGCTTCACCTTGCGCCGCTTCTTGCCCTCGGTCTCCTCCGCCGGGCGGGAGATCTCCAGGCTGTCCCGGACTGCTTTGATAATCGTTTTCGGCACGATGCCATGTTCTTTGTTGAACGCATCCTGCAGCTTGCGGCGGCGCTCCGTCTCGTCCATGGCGGCCCGCATGGAGGGCGTGATTTTATCAGCGTAAAGAATGACCAGACCTTCCGCGTTTCGCGCCGCGCGTCCGATGGTCTGAATCAAGGACGTTTCACTGCGCAAAAAGCCCTCTTTGTCCGCGTCCAGCACCGCCACCAACGACACCTCCGGCAAATCCAAGCCCTCCCGCAGCAGGTTGATGCCGACCAGAACGTCGAACTCGCCAAGGCGCAGGCCGCGGATGATCTCCATCCGTTCGATGGTCTCCACGTCGGAGTGCATATACCGCACCCGGATGCCGGTATTTTTGAAATACTCCGTCAGGTCCTCCGCCATTTTCTTGGTGAGGGTGGTCACCAGCACCCGCTCCTTTTTCTCCGTGCGGGTATTGATCTCCGTAATCAGGTCGTCGATCTGTCCCTCCACCGGACGAACCTCTACCACCGGGTCCAAAAGGCCTGTGGGGCGGATGACCTGCTCCACGATCTGCCCTGCCCGCTCCCGCTCGTAAGGCCCCGGGGTGGCGGAGACGAAGACAGCCTGATTGACGCGGCCCTCGAACTCCTCAAATTTCAGAGGACGGTTGTCAAAGGCACAGGGCAGTCGGAAGCCGTAATCCACCAGGCTCTGCTTGCGGGCACGGTCGCCGTTGTACATGGCCCGGACCTGGGGCAGCGTCACATGGGACTCGTCCACAAACAGCAAAAAGTCGTCGGGGAAAAAGTCCAGCAGCGTCATGGGCGCCGAGCCCACAGGCCGCCCGGAAATCACTCGGGAGTAATTCTCGATGCCGGTGCAGTAGCCCAACTCCCGCATCATTTCGATATCATACTCCGTGCGCTGACGAACGCGCTGGGCCTCCACCAGCTTGTTCTGCTCGGTGAAGCATTTGACCTGCTCCTCCAACTCCAGTTGGATCTCCCCGATGGCCCGGTCCATCTTGTCCTTCGTGGTGACATAGTGGCTGGCGGGATAAATCACCGCGTGCTCCAGCAAGCGGTTGGCGGCGCCTGTGATTGGGTTAAACTCCGTGATGCGGTCAATCTCGTCACCGAAAAACTCCACCCGGATCGCCTTATCCTTATAGTAAGCCGGATAGATCTCCACCGTGTCTCCCCGCACCCGGAACATATTCCGCTCGAAGGCGATGTCGTTGCGCTCATAGCGGTCCTCCACCAGACGGCGCAGCAGCTCATCCCGGTTCAGCTCCGTCCCTGTCCGCAGGGAAATCATCAGACGGGCAAAGTCTTCCGGCTCGCCCAGACCGTAGATACAGGAGACGGAGGATACCACAATGACGTCCCGCCGCTCCAGCAGGGCGCAGGTGGCGGACAATCGCAGCCGGTCGATCTCGTCGTTGGTGGCAGCGTCCTTGGCGATATACGTGTCCGTGTGGGGGATATACGCCTCGGGCTGATAGTAATCGTAGTAGGAGACAAAATACTCCACCGCATTGTTGGGGAAGAATTCCCTGAATTCCTCGCACAGCTGGGCTGCCAGCGTCTTGTTGTGGGCCAGCACC
>QKDF01000095.1 GCA_003245395.1 Clostridia bacterium | reverse complement strand
CTCTTGCTCAGATACGTCGGCAACTTCCTCTTGAGACTCCTCAGGGATTTCCTCAGCGGGAGCCGCAGGCTCCTCAGGGATCTCGTCTACAGTGTCTTTCTGTGCCTTTTTCTGGGCCTTGGGATCAGAGCTCGTCTGTACGCCGGTAGTGGAAACAGCCCACTTGGTGATCTCCACACGGACGCGGTCTTCGCTGGTTTCGATGACCAGCGTGTCATCGTTTACCTGCACGATGGTACCCACGATACCGCCGATGGTTGTCAGCTTGTCACCTTTTTTGAGGTTGTTGCGCAGTTCCTCCGCAGCTTTTTTCCGCTTGTTCTCAGGACGGATAATCATAAAATAAAAAACTCCGACCAGAGCAACCAGCATCAAAAGAGACATGGTATCCATAAATTGATAACTCCTTCGTACTATCAGAATGAATTTATTATAGCCAAAGTACACCGTTTTTGCAAGATTTTTCTTTTCTGTTTATAAAATAGCGCTTGTGGTCAAACCCGCTGCTCTAACTTCTCGCTGTACCGCGCACGGAAGCTGTCAAATGTCCCTTCGTCCAATGCACCGCGGATTTCGGACATCAACTCATTATAGAAGAAAAGATTATGGAGCACCGCAAGCCGCAGGGCCAAAACCTCGTCCGCTTTAAAAAGATGGCGCAGATATGCCTTTGAAAAGCTGCGGCAGACAGGACAATTGCAGCTTTCGCTGATCGGGCTGGAGTCGGTTTCATATTTCTGGTTGAGAATGTTAACAGTCCCCTCCCAGGTAAACAGTTTACCATGTCGCCCGTTGCGGGATGGCATAACGCAATCAAAGAAATCCACTCCACGAGCCACAGCCTCAATGATGTTGGTTGGGGTTCCCACTCCCATCAGATACCGCGGTTTTTCTTTCGGCATCTCCGGTTCCACCGCATCGATGATCTGATACATTACGTCCGCAGGTTCTCCCACCGCCAGTCCGCCGATCGCGTATCCATCACAGTTTAATTTTGCAATTTCCCGCATATGCCAGATCCGGAGATCCGAGAATGTGGCACCCTGATTGATGCCAAACAGCATTTGCCCCGGATTAATCGTATCGGACAGACGGTTCAGTCGGTCATGCTCAACTTTGCACCGTTCCAGCCAGCGCAGCGTCCGTTCACAGGACGCCTTGGCATATTCATACGTGGCGGGATTTTCAACGCACTCGTCAAATGCCATAGCGATATCGCTGCCGAGATTTGACTGAATCTGCATAGATTCTTCAGGCCCCATAAAGATCTTGTGCCCGTCGATATGAGAGGCAAAATAGACACCATCTTCTTTGATCTTCCGCAGTGACGCCAAAGAAAAGACCTGAAATCCGCCGGAATCAGTGAGGATCGGCCCGTCCCAGTCCATGAACCGGTGAAGTCCGCCCATCTGTCGTACCACATGATCGCCGGGCCGCAGATGCAGATGATAGGTATTTGATAATTCAATTTGACAGCCCACTTCCCTTAGGTCGTGGGCACTGACGCCGCCTTTGATCGCAGCCTGCGTACCGACATTCATAAAAACAGGGGTCTGAACCTCGCCGCCGTGAGCACAGGAAAACCGACCGCGTCGGGCACGGCCTTGGGTTTTGATGACTTCAAACATATTGGAACTCCCATCGCTTTACATTTTATCAAGGGGTTACTCCCAATTCGCAGGAGCAGTTTGGCGTTTCAGCCAGTCGTAAACGGAATGGTAAACAGATAAATTCGTTTCAGTGGATAAACATTGCATCGCCAAAGGAGAAAAAACGATATTGCTCACGCACAGCTTCCTCATAGGCGGCAAGGATATGCTTCCGTCCTGCCAGAGCAGAAACCAACATAATCAGCGTGGATTCCGGCAGATGAAAATTGGTAACCAAAGCATCCATGACCTTGAAGCGGTAGCCGGGATAAATATAGATATTCGTCCACCCGGCTTTCTCCTCCATAGTACCGTCTTCCCTGGCCCAAGACTCCACAGTACGGCAGGAAGTGGTGCCCACACAGATTACCCGTCCGCCGTTCGCCTTGGTATGGTTTATCAGGTCCGCCGTCTCTTGAGAGATAATGCAATACTCGCTGTGCATTTCATGGGACTCCAGATCGTCTTCTTTTACCGGGCGAAAAGTCCCGAGTCCCACATGCAAAGTTACATATCCAATCCCAACACCCTTATGGGCAATCTCCTCCAAAAGTCCCTTTGTAAAGTGCAAACCAGCCGTAGGAGCAGCAGCACTGCCCAATTCCCGGGAATAAACGGTCTGATACCGCTCCTGATCCTGCAGCTCTTCCTTGATGTACGGAGGCAGAGGCATCTTGCCGAGGTGTTCCAGCACCTCCAGAAAAATACCTTCGTAATGGAATCGAACCAATCGGTTGCCGCCTTCGACTTCTCCGATAATTTCGGCGGTCAGCTCCCCATTTCCGAAAGAAACGGAAGCTCCGGTACGCATTTTTTTGCCGGGACGAACCAAACATTCCCAGACGTTGTCGCCTTTGTCAACCAGAAGCAAAACCTCACAGGCTCCGCCGCCCGGCTGTCGGTGTCCCAGAAGCCGCGCCGGCAAAACACGGGAATCATTCAAAATTAAGCAGTCCTTATTGGTCAAAAATTCCGGTAATTCATAAAAATGGTGGTGCTCCCAGGCTCCGGTTGTCTTGTCCAAGGTCAAAAGCCGGGAGTTGTCCCGTTTTTCAATGGGAGTTTGTGCAATCAATTCGCTGGGCAGGTCATAGTAAAAATCGCTTGTTTTCATTTCAGATGTCCTTGTCTGTTACCCCACAGTAACGTTGGTATAGTAAAAATTGAGAATATCAAGGAAGGAATAACCCTGTTCCGCCATGGCCTTCGCCCCGTACTGGCTCATGCCTACATTATGTCCGTTTCCAGTTCCTGTAATCGTAAAGCTGTCACCGGAAGCAGAAGATGTGCCGTCAGACAGAGCCGCAGTACCGGAAGATGTGATCACGTAAGGGCTTGAGCCCGAATAGGCGCTGATCGTTCCGCTGCCGGAGATGGTATAGGCCCCCGATAGCGTGGGCAGGGTATCCCCCGTACCGTTGATATAATAGCTGGAATTGGACCCTCCACTGATGCTAAAGCGCATACTGCGCACAGATTTGCCGTATGTACTGCTGTAAAAAATAGAACGGCAGGTCTCGTTCTTGACGGTCAGCGTATTCCCAGATGTATCTATAAATGTCACTTTGCAAACGTTCCCAGTGGGTGTCGTCTGCGAGACATATACGTTTCGGATGGTTCCGATGGAATAGCCTTTGCTTTGCAATACGCTGGTCAGTTGAGCAGATGTATAAGTAAGTGAATATGTATAATCAGGGATGGTTGTCATCGCCTCATAGGGATCTTCTTTGCCAATCAAGTAGCCCACGGAACCACCCCAGACATTTTCGGCGCTTTCTGTTGCACCGCCGTCGGAAGAATGGTAAACCGTCTCTGCCAGACTGCCGTTGTAATAGACCCGCAGACCTGCCGTGGCATCCACCGCAGCATTTGAAGCGTTGGTGGCACAGGTGGTATAGCTTCCGAGTCCATAATAGACCTGGCAGTCAGTGGTATTGCACAGATCAAACCCATATGTATTCAAGTGCTTGGTGGTCATATAGGCATAGGTCCGCGCACAGACCGCCTGTGTCTCCAACGCCGCAGCCGGCCAGTCGGGGGACATCTCATAGGGAACCACCCCTTTTACATAGTCCTCCACCCCCAGTACGTTGATGACGTACAGACTTCCTCCGGTGACCCGAGGATATTCAAAACCGCCTGTATAGCGATAACCGCGGAACCAGGCCGCCGAGCCGCCAGTTGTCCCGTCGTCTGCATTGGGCACCACCGCCAGAGAGGTGAACCCTTGACAATCGAATTCAAACAGGACAGTGCCGGAAGCTGTATCGGTCACAGCCACGCCGGTGGACGATGAAGAAGCCACAATGCCTCCCAGCGAGGAAACCGCGCTTTGCGCCTGCGCATCGGAGGAATAGCAGCCGACTCTGGCATAAAAAGCTCCGGTCAGATAAACCGGCCATCCGCCCGTACTGGAGGCAGCAGCCGCCGCTTCGGCAAAAGTATCATACGGACCAAGCTGAACATGGTAGACACCGCTAAGGCTATCAGCTGGCACCATCGTGATCTTGGTCTGCGTCACAACTCCCAGAGGACAGAGCCTGCGGCCGGTATCATAATAGCCAACCGTATATCCCCCGGACATCGTGTTTTCAAGATTGGCCGACACCATGGCGCTGGAGCCATATCGCAATCCTACCCGCACCATATCATTGACAACGGCAGCGGCGGAAACCGTACCAAATATAAAAAATATTACCAGGAACAACAACGTCCAAATCAGCTTTTTCATGCATCCTCCCCAAGGCCGTTATCTTG
>QKDF01000136.1 GCA_003245395.1 Clostridia bacterium | reverse complement strand
GATGTAGCCTGTGCAGCGGCATAGATTTCCGTCCAGATAGGCCCGGATTTCATCATAGGTTGCATGACCCAGCTCTTTTTTCAGCGCATAGGCCAGCACCACAAAGCCGGGCGCACAATAGCCGCAGCCCTCTCCGCCCCGCTCAGTCAGGCACTTGACGATTTTTTCCGCTTCTTCTCCCAGTCCCTCCACCGTCACAATTCCGGCTCCATCCGCACGGACGGAGAGATATTCGCAGCTCACAATGGGACGGTCGTTAAGCAGCACTGTACAGGTACCGCAAGCGCCGTCCCCACAGCTGATTTTTACGGAAGGACAGCCGTGGGCGCGGAGCGTATCCGCCAAAAATTCATTGGGCGTTACCTCCCACTCCTGTTTTTTTCCGTTAAGTGTCACATGTATAATCATCGGCCAGCTCCTCAATTGCACGGCGGGCAAATATACGGCACAGCTCCCGCCGATAACCGGCGCTGCCCCGAAAATTGGACCCGAAGCGATATTCATTCGTAATACGCTGCGCCAACTGCGCCGCGTCCTGTTTCCGAATCGGGGTCCGATTCATCTGTTCCATCGCCAACTCCGCCAATCTGGCCCGTCCGGGAAACACACCCGCCGATACAATCCATCGATCTCCCGACCGGCTGACGACCAAGCAGAAAATTGAATAGTCGTTATAGGACAGACGCATCATCTGAACTTTGCCCCGGCGTCCTTCTTTCGGAAGAATCAGCTCTATTAAGAGATCCTTTTCCGGCCGTACCTCCTGCATATACGCCCACAGCGTCTTTTCTCCGCCATGGTAAAAGCGAACCCGCGCATTCAGCGCCAGGAGTGTGGGAATCAGGTCTGAAAACCCAAACCGGGCAGCCACATGCCCGCCCACGGTAATCTGATTGCGTAGCTGCACGCCGATCAGATGCTCCAGCACATCCCGCAGCATCGTACCGAACTCCCGCAGAATCACGTCGTTGGTCTCAATATCGCGGAGCGTTGTATACGCTCCGATCCGCACCGCATCTTCACATTCCAATATGTAACGCAGTCCGCAGTCCTGCAAATCAATCGCTGTTCCGATCTTTAGGTTCGTCCGTTTGAGAAATGTGCAGCCGCCCAGAAGCCGGTTGGTTTTTCCTTTTAGCAGCAACGCATAAGCTGTTTCTAAATCCGCCGGCCTTGCATACTCATGGATCTGCATGTTCGCCTCTTTCTTCCGCATGGATGGCCGCCAACACTTTTTCCGGCGTAATGGGCAGAGCATCAAAATGGATTCCCAGCGCATTAAACAGCGCGTCGCTGATTGCCGGAGCCGGAGAGCCGGTGGAGATTTCCCCCAAGGACTTGGCGCCAAAAGGGCCGGTGGGTTCAAAGCTTTCAATAAACTCAATTTCCATGCGCGGTACATCCATCTGGCAGGGAATTTTATAGCTTTGAAAATCCCGATTCAACATCCGGTGATCCTCGGCCCCATATTTGATCTCCTCAAACATTGTCATACCAATGCTCTGCGTAATACCGCCCATCGCCTGAACTCTAGCGTTGCCAGGATTGAGCACCCGACCGCAGTCGATGACGGTAATCATTTTAATCAGTCGGTAATACCCTGTTTCCCTGTCCACCTCTACCTCCGCACAGCTGGCTACATATGGACTGGGCGCAAAAGAATCCGGAAAAGATGCGCTAACCACCAGCGGATCTCCGCCGCCCCAATAAAATCCGCGTTTGTCCGCAAACTCGATCAGATCCATCAGCCGCGTTCCGTCCGGACCATAGAATGTCTCCTGCCGGAACGTCAGGGCCGCATCCTCCGGAAGATCGCTCATCTCCCGGACGCAGCGATACAGCAGCGTTTTCATCTTCTCCGCGGCCAATTTTGCCGCGCCGCCGCAGCGATAGGTGTTGGAGGAGGCATATGTTCCAGGGTCGAATGGCGTGCAGGCCGTATCCGCGGCAACCAGGTGGATATGCTCCAGCGGCACATCCAAAACCTCCGCCACAATCTGCAGCATCACAGTATTGGAGCCTGTCCCAATGTCGGCATGACCGGAAAAAACACAAAAGGAGCCGTCCGCATTCATAGAAATGTTCACCGAGCCCCGGTCCACCCGGGGAACGCCGGAGGCGTGGGACGCAACCCCCAGTCCCACGCCCCGGACGATAGTCCCTTTGGGTACCGTGCGATTGCGCTTTTGCGCCCAGCCAATCATATCCATGGATCGAAGAATGCACTCTGCCAGGGTACTGCTCTGAATACTGGCCGGATCTTCCGGCAGCCAGCCGTTCATCACCGGGTGGGAATCCCCTACCCGCGCGATGTTTTTCAGCAAAACGTCCGGCAAATCCAAACCCAGCTTGTCTGCAACGTGCCGCGCCGCAGCATTGAGTAAAAAGCAGTTTTGTGTGGCTCCAAACCCCCGAAACGCGCAGCCCTCCAGTTTGTTTGTAAACACGGAGTACTGGCGGATGCGCATGGCATTCACTCTTGGAAACAGCGAATATGAATTATGAATGCCCGTTTCCAAAACATCCTGTGAAATCTCGGAATAAGCGCCCGCATTCTGAACGCCGCTGGAATCTATGACCTGAAATGTACCGTCCCGGTCGGCTCCAAGGCGCAGCTCCAGCACATATTCGTGCCGGGAGCCAATTGTAATCATGGCCTCCTCCCGACTGAATATCAGCACGGCGGGCCGCCGGAGCAAATAAGTGACAAGCGCGCAGTAGCAATAAGGGCTGAAAATATTTTTCCCGCCGAATCCCCCGCCGACCTGCGTTTTAATCACCCGGATCTTTCTGCGGTCAAGCCCCAGACTTCGTGCCACATCCTCCTGCATGGCATCCGCCGCCTGCGTGGGGGCCAGGATCGTCAGATATCCCCGGTCATCGTAATACGTATGGCAGCGATGTGTCTCCAGCTGGCAATGAATCTGTTGCGGCGTGTATATCCGAACATGGGTAACGCAGTCGCACGTAGCCAGCGCCTGCTCCACATTACCGTACTCACGATTCCAGAAAAAAACACGGTTTTTAGCAGGAAAGTATCCCGGGTCTTCCCCGTTCTTCTCTTCCCCGCGGGGAACCACAATTTCATTCAAGTGATCACCATTAACCAAAATTAGGCTGTCCATGGCGGCGGTGATATCCATGATCGGTTCATGTACCTTCCAGCGGATCTTTAAAAGCCGTCTTGCCCGCTCGGCAGCCTTCTCCGTCTCTGCTACGACCAGCGCTACCACATCGCCTTCGTATCTTCCCACCCGTTTTAGAACCGTCAGCTCAAAGGGAGTGTAATTCCAGCCAAAATTAGTGGGAATCTTTGTGTCCTCCCAGGTAATCAGGCGCAGGAAGCCGGGAACTTTTTCGGCAGTCCGGGAATCAATCTGCTCCACTTCCGCAAAAGGATACGGGCAGTGTACGGCCTTCACGATCACGGAATCGGGCTGTATCTGGTCAGCCATATACACAGGCCGTCCCAAACCCAGCGCTTTTCCTTCAATTCTGGGCGTCACTTTGGTTATGTACTTGAATTCACTCATATCGTTCCGTCCACATCCCATTGTCGGATACCCGCGGGCATCAGCACAAAAGGGCTTTCATGATGGCATAATAGCACTCACAGGCCTTGGTGATCTGATCCACATCTGCATATTCGTCGTCCGTGTGAGCAAGGTTCTCGCGCGAAGGTCCCAGTCCCACCGTTTTGATGTCGGCTTCGCCGGCATAATGGCTGCCGTTGGTGCAGAAGCTGTACTGCGTTACCTCAGGGTGAAACCCGGCCGCATGGAGCTCACCCAGAATATCCTGTATAAAGGGTTCCTCCGGCTGATAGAGCCAGCCAGGGAAAAAGCGCTCCCCGCCGATAGGGGTGCCGGTATAGCACTGCTCTTCGCCCACCGCAAAGGATACCTTTGCCTGAAGTTCAGGATTTTTTGCCATCAAATCGTCCAGCAGCCTCTGAATGGGGGCAAGTACGCTCTCCTGGGTCTCGCCCACTAGCAAACGGCGGTCATAGGTTGCCCGGCAATAGGATGGGACCACAGATGCTCCGGGATAGGGGGAGGATTTGATATCGGTCAGTTCCAGTATTCCCTTCCCCAAAACAGGATGTACAGGCGGCTGCAGCGTGCGGATTTCCTCTACCACACAGCACATGGCGTAAACCGCATTCACGCCCTTTTCCGGATTTGCGGAGTGGGCGGGCACGCCAAACGTCTCCACCACAATTTCCGCGCGGCCCCGCTGGCCGATTTTAAGGTTGCACATGGACGCCTCGCCGATGACAACATAGTCCGGTTGGACAAGGCAGCTGACGCTTCTGGCTGCAACGCCTTCAAAGCACTCCTCATGCACAACTCCCGCAACATAAACCTCACCGGAAAAATTCTTCTTCAGATCTTTTGCAAAAAAGTCCG
>QKDF01000223.1 GCA_003245395.1 Clostridia bacterium | reverse complement strand
AACACTGAGCCCCGCCCGCTGTGCCGCCTTGAGCGCATTCACCTTGTCCTCGGTCGTATGCGTGGTGCACACCTGCTTAAAAAAGCGAGGCGAGGACTCCAGGTTGTTGTGAACACGGGTGGCGCCGGCCTCTCGCATTCTGCGGTACTGTTCTTCGTTCAGCAGGCCGCAGGACACACAGACCTGAATATTGGTTTCCTGTCGGATTGTTTTGATGCTCCGGCATACCTGCTCCACTTCGGCGTCGGTCAGGGTCCTGCCGGAAGTCACGATGCTGTAGCGCAAAACTCCCTGTTTATCGTTGTACTTTGCCCCCGCCAGAATTTCCGCCGGGTTCAGCAGCGGATATGCCTCCGCATTTGTATCGTAATGCGCCGATTGGGCGCAGTATTTGCAGTCTTCGCTGCAGCGCCCGCTTTTGGCGTTGATGATGGTGCATAAATCGAAGCTGTTCCCGCAAAAGTGCTGCCGCAGTTCGTTTGCAGCCGCGCACAATTTATCCAGCGGCGCTTCGGCAAGAAGCAGCGCCTCTTCCCTGCCGACTTGGCTGCCGGATATGACGGCTTCTTTCAGTTCCTGAACGGTCATTTCAAATATCTCCTTTTGATCATCGGCATCAGCTTTCTGGCGATCAGCGCCGCGACAAAACACAGCACAAGATCCCCCGGCACCGCCAGCAGGAAGCAGTACAGAAACAGGGGCCAGAACCCGATGGGTGTATGGATAACGTAGTTGCAAATGGTGTAATAATAGACCATACCAAACAGATATACGATGGCAAGCCCCGTATAATTGGCCAGCAGGAGCCATTTCATGGAAGCAGTCTGCCTTTTCTCCACGATCCGGCCTGTTACCCAGCTGGCTGCGGCAAAGCCGACGAGATAGCCGAAGCTCGGCTCCAATACGTATCCCAGTCCACCTCCGGAGGCGAACACCGGAAGGCCCGCAAGCCCCATCGCTATGTACAAAACCACGCTGACCGCTCCCAAGCGGCTGCCCAACAGAAGTCCCGCCAACGTGGTAAACAACAGCTGAAGCGTAAAAGGAACAACGGGCACCGGAATTTTAATGTAGGCGCCCACGGTAATTAACACCGCAAACATGGAGCATATTGTCATGTGCCGTACTGAAAAATTATTTGTCAACCACATCACACCTTTCGGTTAACAATATACCGTGTGCTCATCCAAATGTCAACCATCTTTAATTTATTGGTTAACAATTGTGCAGCTCGACGCTCCATGCAGGCAAAAAAGATCTCCTTCCCCGGTATGGGAAGGAGATCTTTTTTCATTACATCGAAAGAACGCATGACCTATCTCTGTTACAGGGGAACGCCCTCTATCTGGTTGATCAGCTTGTTGAGCTGCTGTTTGAGCTTCGCCGGCTCGTAAGGCTTGCGGATGAATCCGCACGCCCCCAGCTCCTTGGCCTTTTCCTGTCCCTCCAGCGTCTCCGTCTGAGACAGAACCATCACCGGGATCTCCCGCAGCTCCGGGTCTGCCGCCTTTCTGCGCAGGAACTCATAGCCGTCCACGATGGGCATAATGATATCCAGCAAAACGGCGGAAATATTCTGCCGCCCCAGCAGATCCAAGCCTTCCTGTCCATTCTGCGCTTCCAGCACATCATAGTCTTCAGATAGGATTTTCCGCAGCATCAGGCGATTGACCTGATTATCTTCCACAATCAGAATTTTATGGCGTCCGTTCGCTCCATCTTCGGATTCCTGGTTGGGAGAATATTCTGTCATCTGAATGGAGAGACTGCAGTCCAAGCCGGAGACATCGCGGCTGAAAAAGATATAGATAAATCGATTATCCTTCCGTCCCAGATACCCCACACTGCAGAGCAAATGCTTCACCCGCTCGGAGTTCATATATCGACCTACGACCACTTCTTGCACCCGGCCCGTTTCCCTGGCCGCATCCAGAGCCCGGCGCAGCGGCGCCCGATCTTCTTTCCGCAGCCAGGCCAGGGCGCCCTGGGTATCACGGAACATCGCCTCCGGCGTGGTCTCCATCGTTTTATAATATGTATCGTTGACCTGAAGGATTTCCACAGTGTCACCGGCCAGTTCATAAATGCCCACGGCGCCGATCCGTTCACCCAGCAGGCGCTCACTGTCCATGATTGCGTTCCAGATTCCCTCAAGGTCAATCTCTTCGTCGCAGCCCTCCGCGTCGCAGTCGCCGGTGCTCAGCTTCGCATAGTCATCCAACTTCTCAGAGAACTCCACAATGGGCATGGGCTTGGCATAATAGTAGCCCTGTACCCGATCGCAGCCGATGGAGCGCAGATAGTCCAGTTGTGTGCGGTTTTCCACACCCTCAGCTACCACGGTCATCTCCAGCCATTTTGCCATGCGCACGATGCTGCTCATCATGCAGTTGCTGCGCTCCTCGCTGCCCACGTCCCGCACAAAACGCATATCCACCTTCAGGGTGGACACGGGCATATCCATCAGCATATTCAAAGAGGAGTATCCGCTGCCGAAATCATCCATCATGACTGCAAAACCCGCCGCATTGAGCTTCCGGATCGTCTCAAGCAGCTGTTGAGCATCGTGCATATAAGCGCTCTCCGTCACCTCAATGCGCAGCAGGGACGGGTCCACACCGTATTTTTTCACCAGGATACTCAGCTTCTGGCAGACATCACCGCTATAGATGTCGATGCGGGACATGTTGACTGAGATGGAAATGTCGGACAAACCCTCCTGCTTACGTCGGGCCAGGAAGCGGAACACTTCCTCCCATACAAACCAGTCCAGCTTGGTGATAAAGCCGTTGCGCTCAAAGATGGGAATGAATTTATAAGGCGGAATGATTCCCAGCTCCGGATGAATCCAGCGCACCAAAGCCTCAGCGGAGACGGGGCGTTCCGTGGTCAGGCTGTAGATTGGCTGGAGATAGAGCTGAAACTGCCCACCGTCGAGCGCCTCCTGCATCTGAGCGGCCACTGTCTGCTCCCAGAGCAGATCCCGGCGCATCTCTTCGCTGTAGTAGGAAACGCAGTCGCCATTGAATTTGGACATGGCGGTCAGGGCCATTTGCGCCCGGTCACAGATCTGCTCCACAGGCAGCGTGGAGTCGTCGATTTCATAAATGCCGCAGCATACCCGCAAGTCATACTTCATCCGTAGCTGCAGCGCCACATCCCCGCCCAGCCGACGCAGCCGCTCCGTATCCAGGCTGTCCCGCGTACAGCAGATGGCAAAATGGTCGCCGCCCAGACGTCCCGCGACGCCTTTGCCCCGGATAGAAAACAGTTTTCCGCCCAGAACCCGCAGAACCTGATCACCCGTACTCTGGCCAAACAGATCGTTGAGCACCTCAAACCGCTCAATATTCAAATAGACCATTACATATTTCTGATCCCCTGTGGAGAACAGGCGCCGGGCATCAGCCAGAAACCGGTCGCGCAGCAGCAGGCCGGTCATGGAGTCGAAATCCGCATCCACCCGCAGTGTGCTGAGCAGATTCTGCATCCGGTAAACCCACAGCAGATCGTCAGTCGTGTCGTAAATAAAGGAAACCGCACCCAAGGACAGTGCCTTGAGTTCATCCTCTTTTCTTCCGATAGCCAGCACAGGGACGGCCGCCAGTGCGCGACTGGTATGAAGGCGGATCATGACATCAAACCCGCTTACACCCGGAAGATTGCATTGAAGCATGATGGCGGAAAAATTGCGTTCCTTTTCCAGAATCTCCAGCGCCATTTCTCCGTCCAGAGCGGATACCACCTGGTACCGCTCCTCCAGCATCTTTTCAATCCGGGCACGGCGATCCCGATCTCCATCGACCAGCAGGACCTTTTGCTTGCCGTACCATGCTTTCACTTTGTGCACCTCCGGAAATACAATTTCAACCGTTTTGTTTTTATATCAATACTATACCTTTTTTATCATACTACAAATTTCTTCAAAAAGAAACACTTTTTGCCAAAATCCAACAATCTTTTTCTGCTATATCAGACCAAAAAAGTTTCACCGACTTTGCAAACGCCGCCCGCCCCAGCACACCAAATATTGTGACAGAATGCCCAGGGTCCACCCCAGTACGATCCCGCCCAGTATGTCGCTGGGCCAGTGGACATCTAAGTACAGTCTGGAAAACGCAATGGCGCAGGCGAGCACCAGCGCGGGAATCCAAGCCGGCTCCCCCGCTGTCCGCAGCGCGGAAACCGCGGCGAAGGAGACCGCCGTGTGCCCGGAGGGAAAGGAGGCGTCCGTCGGGCGCGGAATCAGAAGCCGCACCGCCGTATTCACGTCGCATGGCCGCACCCGGCCCACCAGCGGCTTTATCAGTCCGTTGCAGATAATCAGATCCAGAAGCAGCGCCACGGCCAGTATCAGTCCCGCCCTGCGGTGCCCTTTCAGCCCCAGCAGCACCAGCGCCAGGGCGATCCAGATCTCGCCGTGATTGCTCAGTGCGCTGACGAAAGGCGCCGCGGCATCCAGGAAGCCGCAGGCGCAATGCGACTGTATCCAGTTGAGAATGGAGAGTTCCACTGCCTGCATTCGTCTTTCCTTTCTCCGCTTCCGTCCGGAAAAGCTCTCCGGCGCAGCGGTCAAAACCGTCTGTTTTCCTATGATAGCACACCGCCGCCGTCCCTTCTACATTTTTATTCTTTCTGCACAAAAATCACTGCTTTTCTTGGAAAGGCAGTTGACAGAAGGACGCGTGCGTGATAGGATACCAGCAAATTGGATCGCTAGATAGAGGTGCAGTGTACATCAGTACCGTGATGGGGCGGCAGGCAGCCGCCGCGGGAAAGGGGCCACTGCCGAAGGGTTTCGGAACTGCCTGATTCCGGGATACCTGGGCCGTCAGGGAATACCTGTCGGACTGTCACAGATTTTTTTGTGAAGCGCTATCAATGGCTGAACGGGAATAGACCGCTTTTCCATGGACCGCTTTGCGTAAGCGGTCTTTTTTTGTTCTTCCGGCCGCGGCGCTCCGGAAGATCGGCTCCTGCAGCGCCGCGCAGTACGATATTCACGAAAGAAGGAACGATGATGAAGAAGATCTTTGCTTTTGCCATGGCTCTGGCTATGTCCTTGTCTCTGGCTGCCTGCGGCGGTACCGCCGCACCTGCCGCCTCCGCCAGTGCGTCCGGCTCTGCGTCCGGCTCCGCTTCCGCCTCTGCCGCCGCCTCCGGCGATACCTCCACCGGGGTGGAGGACGGTGTGCTCACCGTGGCCATGGAGTGCGCTTACGCCCCCTACAACTGGTCTCAGCCGGACGATTCCAACGGCGCCGTACCCATCAGCAACGCCAACGGCGAGTATGCCAACGGCTATGATATCATGATGGCCCAGAAGCTGTGCGAAGCCAACGGCTGGAAGCTGGAAGTCGTACGGATGGACTGGGATTCCCTGATCCCCGCCGTCCAGGCCGGTACCATTGACGCCGTCATCGCCGGCCAGTCCATGACTGCCGAGCGCGCCGAGGAAGTAGACTTTGCCGGCCCGTACCTGTATGCCACCATCGTGTGCCTGACCAAGGCCGACAGCAAGTTCGCCGATGCCAAGGGTCTGTCCGACCTCGCCGGCGGCACCTGCACCAGCCAGCTGGGCACCATTTGGTATGACACCTGCCTGCCCCAGATCCAGGGTGCGAAGGTGCAGACCGCGGCTGAATCCGCCCCCGCCATGCTCATGGCTCTGGAAACCGGCACCGTGGACTTCGTCTGCACCGACATGCCCACCGCTCAGGGCGCCGTGGCCGCCTATCCCGACCTGAAGGTTCTGAACTTTGCCAACAGCGGCGATGACTTCAAGGTCTCCGACGAGGACGTGAACATCGGCATCTCCGTCCGCAAGGGCAACACCGTACTTAAGGACGACCTGAACAAGGTGCTCTCCACCATGAACGCCGACGACTTCAATGCGCTGATGGCCAAGGCCATCTCCGTCCAGCCCATCGGCGGCTGAGGCTTTCCGCCGAACTCTCAGGCGAGGGGATGCAAATCCCCTCGCCTTACCCCGTATTCTGCATTTCCCGATTCCATACAAGAAGGGAGCACCTCCAAATGGTAAATCTCCTCCAGCTGGCCACCGACATCTCCAATCTCTGGGCGAAATACAGCTCCATGTACCTCGCTGGCATCGGCAAGACGCTGTCTCTGGCAATCATCGGTACACTGATCGGCTGTATCATCGGCTTTACGTGCGGCATTCTGCAAACGATCCCCTGCGCAAAAACAGACAGTCTGCCCAAGCGGTTTTTCCTCGGGCTGATCCGGGTGGTGCTGCGGATTTACGTGGAGGTATTCCGCGGAACGCCGATGATTCTGCAGGCCGTGTTCATCTACTTCGGTCTCCCCTACTTCACCAATAACCAGATGAAGTTCTCCAGCATCTGGGCGGTCTCCATTCTGGTGGTATCCATCAACACCGGCGCCTATATGGCCGAGTCCGTCCGGGGCGGCATCCTGTCCGTGGACCCCGGTCAGACCGAGGGGGCCAAGGCCATTGGCATGACGCATTTCCAGACGATGCTCAGTGTGGTCCTGCCGCAAGCCCTGCGCAACATCATGCCCCAGATCGGCAACAACTTCATTATCAACATCAAGGATACCTCCGTCATGTTCATCATCGGCTTTACCGAGTTTTTCGCTACCCACCGCGCCGTGGCTGGAGCCACATTTAAGTATTTCCCCTCCGCCACGGTGGAGATGATCGGCTATCTGTCCATGACGCTGATCGCCTCCTTCCTGCTGCGGTGGATGGAGAAAAAAATGGACGGCTCGGACAGCTACGAGCTGGTGCAGGCGGATGTCCTCACGCCCACGGCGGGTACGTACCGCAATCCAAAAAAGCCTGAGGATATGCTTGAGCGCAACCTGGAACAGGAAAGGGGGAAGTGAGATGGCTGAAACGATTCTGGAGGTTCGGCACCTGTCCAAGGCCTTCGGCGCCAACGTGGTGCTGCGGGACATCGATTTCAACGTCTCCCCCGGGGACGTGACCAGCATCATCGGCGCCTCCGGCTCCGGCAAATCCACCCTGCTGCGGTGCATCAACCTGCTGGAGCGGCCTACCTCGGGCGAGATTCTCTACCACGGGAAAAACGTGGCCGCACGTGGCGTGAACGAAGCCGCCTACCGTGCCCGTGTGGGCATGGTGTTCCAGTCCTTCAACCTGTTCAACAATATGACCGTGCTGGAAAACTGCATGGTCGGCCAGGTGAAGGTGCTGAAAAAGAACAAAACAGACGCTCACGAGGCCGCCGTGCGCTACCTCAGCCATGTGGGCATGGCGCCCTATATCAACGCCAGACCCCGGCAGATCTCCGGCGGACAGAAGCAGCGGGTGGCCATCGCCCGGGCGCTGGCCATGGAGCCGGAGCTGCTGCTGTTTGACGAACCCACCTCCGCCCTGGACCCGGAGATGGTGGGCGAGGTGCTCTCCGTCATGCAGGATCTGGCCACCGGCGGCATGACCATGCTGGTGGTCACCCACGAGATGGCCTTTGCGCGGGATGTGAGCAGCCACGTGGTGTACATGAACAGCGGCGTCATCTGCGAAGAGGGCACACCCGCCGAGGTCTTCGGGAACCCGCAGCGGCAGGAAACCAGGGATTTTCTCTCCCGGTTCCGCAATAATTGAATCCCAACGCGTCTCCGCCCCGCGGAAATACCGCGGGGTGGTTTTTTGCGCCTGGAGCAAAAAGGTTTCCGCCTTTTCCCAATAAAAAAGCAGCATTTCAACTGTTTATTGTGTCCAAGGCGTGTTATACTAACAAGATATTGTGGATCAAGGAGGATGAGGCTCATGCGGATCTGCGGCTTGCAGACGCTGTCCCTGGTGGATTATCCCGGTAAACTGGCGGCGACGGTGTTCACCGGAGGGTGCAATTTGCGCTGTCCCTTCTGCCACAATGCCTTGCTGGTGAACCGGCTGGAGGAAAATCCGGAAACCCATTCGGTGCCGGAAGTTCTGGACTTTCTCCGCACCCGCCGGGGGCTTTTGGACGGTGTGGTGATCTCCGGCGGGGAGCCGCTGCTCCAGCCTGGGGTAGAGGATTTTGCCCGCGCTGTCAAGGAATTGGGCTTTTCAGTGAAGCTGGACACCAACGGCTGCTTTCCCCATCGGCTGGAGGGCCTTTTGACCTCCGGTCTGGTGGATTACGTCGCCATGGATATCAAAAACAGTCCGGCCCGGTATCCCGAGACTGTGGGTCTGCCAGCGTTCGACGTATCTCCCATCCGGGAGAGTGCAGCGCTGCTGATGGGCGGTTCCACCGCCTATGAATTCCGCACCACCCTGGTGCGCGAGTTCCACACAGCGGAGGATCTGTTGGCCGTCGGAGCATGGCTGAAGGGCGCGCCGCGGTATTTTCTGCAGCGGTTTGTGGACTCCGGAGTCCTTGTGGGACAAGGCCTCCACCCCTTTTCCCCGGAGGAAATGCGGGAATTTGCGCAGCTTCTCCAGCCGTTTTTCGGAGAAGTCGCCTTGCGGGGCGTTGACTAGATGTTGGAGGCTTTGCGTAATTTAACCAAATTTAGCGCAATATATTGTAGCTTCGTCTATTGACGCCGTAAGGAAACATTTGGTAAACTGAGGTGGTACATGAGGGTCTGCTGGCCGTTTTTTTGTCGGCTCAAATCGCCGTATAAGTAACTGTATGGGAGCGTGAGATAAATATGTATTGTGTACGAAAGCGGGACGGGAAGATTGCAGAGTTTAATCTTACCAAAATCCAGGGAGCCATCACCAAGGCGTTCGACGCCATGGGCAAGGACTCCCACCCCGACATCATTGACCTTCTGGCTCTGAAGGTCACTGCAGACTATCAGGACAAGATTCAGGACGGCACCATCTCCGTGGAACAGATCCAGGACAGCGTGGAAAACGTCTTGATTAAGGCCGGCTACGCCGACGTAGCCAAGGCCTATATTCTCTACCGCAAGCAGCGGGAGAAAATCCGCAATTTGGGTTCCACCGTTCTGGATTACAAGGAACTGGTGGACAACTATCTCCATGTAAACGACTGGCGCGTGAAGGAAAACTCCACCGTCACCTACTCCGTGGGCGGCCTGATTTTGTCCAACTCCGGCGCCATCACCGCCAACTACTGGCTCTCGGAAATCTACGATCAGGAAATTGCCGCCGCCCATAAAAGCGGCGATATGCACATCCACGACCTGTCCATGCTCACCGGCTACTGCGCCGGCTGGAGTTTGAAGCAGCTGATTACCGAGGGTCTGGGCGGTATCCCCGGCAAGATCACCTCCGCGCCCGCCAGCCATCTGTCCACGCTGTGCAACCAGATGGTCAACTTTTTGGGCATCATGCAGAACGAATGGGCGGGTGCCCAGGCGTTCTCCTCCTTTGACACGTACCTGGCCCCCTTTGTCCGTACGGACAGCCTGACCCAGAAAGAGGTTAAGCAGTGCATCCAGTCCTTTGTGTACGGCGTGAATACGCCCTCCCGCTGGGGCACGCAGGCGCCGTTTTCCAACATCACCCTGGACTGGACGGTGCCGAAGGATCTGGCCGGCCAACCCGCCATCGTCGGTGGCAAGGAGATGGACTTTACCTACGGGGACTGCAAAAAAGAGATGGATATGATCAACCGCGCCTTCATTGAGATTATGATCGAGGGCGATGCCAACGGCCGCGGCTTCCAGTATCCCATCCCCACCTACTCCATCACCCGGGACTTCGACTGGAGCCCCACGGAAAACAACAAGCGCCTCTTTGAGATGACCGCCAAGTACGGCACGCCGTACTTCTCCAATTATATCAACTCCGACATGGAGCCCTCGGACGTGCGATCCATGTGCTGCCGCCTGCGGCTGGACCTGCGGGAGCTGCGGAAAAAGTCCGGCGGCTTCTTCGGCTCCGGCGAATCCACGGGTTCCGTAGGTGTGGTGACCGTCAACCTGCCCCGGATTGCGTATCTGGCCCAGGACGAGGCGGACTTCTACCACCGTCTGGACAAAATTATGGACGTGGCCGCCCGCAGCCTGAAAACCAAGCGCACGGTAATCACCAAGTTGCTGGACGCGGGTCTGTACCCTTATACAAAGCACTATCTGGGCACCTTCGCCAACCATTTCTCCACCATCGGTCTGATTGGCATGAACGAAGTGGGATGCAACGCCCGGTGGCTGCACCAGGATTTGACCCATCCCGCGGCCCAGGCCTTTGCCAAGGACGTGCTGAACCATATGCGGGAACGCCTGAGCGACTATCAGGAGCGTTACGGCGATCTGTACAACCTGGAGGCCACTCCCGCCGAGTCCACCACCTACCGTTTGGCCAAGCATGACGTGGAGCGGTATCCCGACATCATCACCGCCGCCAAACCCGGCGACGCGCCCTATTACACCAATTCGTCTCACCTGCCCGTGGGCTTTACCGCTGACATTTTCGAGGCTCTCTCCGTTCAAGACGAGCTGCAGACGCTCTATACCTCCGGCACGGTATTCCACGCCTTTTTGGGCGAAAAGCTGCCGGACTGGCAGGCGGCCGCGGCGCTGGTGCGCAAGATTGCCGAAAACTTCAAGCTGCCGTATTACACCATCTCCCCCACTTATTCCGTCTGCCCGGAGCACGGCTACCTGGCGGGAGAGCAGTTCACCTGCCCCATCTGCGGCAAGAGCGCGGAGGTTTACAGCCGCATCACCGGTTATTACCGCCCGGTGCAGAACTGGAACGACGGCAAATCCCAGGAATTCAAAGACCGCAAGCTCTACGACGTGCCCGCCTCCCGGCTGGAGGGGCGCGCGCTGCGGGATCGGGATCATGCCCCCGCCGCAGAATCGGAATCAGCGGAACTGAACGAACTGTCGGACGGAGACGAGCTGCTGTTGTTCACCTCTCCCACCTGTCCCAACTGCAAGCTGGCCAGGCTGGAGCTGGAGCGGGCGGAGCTGCCCTTCCGGGTGGTGGATGTGAGTCTCGATCTGGAGCTGGCCAATACCTATCAGATCCGCCAGCTGCCCACTGCGGTCGTCCTGCGGGGCGGGCAGGCGCAGACTCTGACCGGGGTAGCCGGTATTCAGCAGTTTGCCGCAGCCGCATCGGTTTAAAATTCTCCCATAAAAAAGAGGTCGCTTTCTGACGGAAGCGATCTCTTTCTTTTTGGATTTAGATATGGTAGAATGTGGGTATTGCTTCCCCGCGGTCTCTTTCGGCGGGGCAATGTCATTTCATTCCTGACGGAATCGGAGGAAGATGCAATGGCTGTAATTTTTCTGGGAGTATTCTTTATCCTGCAGGCAATTTTTCACGCGATGGGAAGCCCCTTATTTTTGGCTCAAAAATACTGGGACGCCGACTTTCGCAGGGAGTATCAAAAGGGTCTTGTGCTCCCCGATCTCTTTGTGGGAATCGGCTGGATCATCTGGGGAGTTATGAACCGCACAGTCACGGAGCAGAACACGGCTTCTTTTTGCGTCGGCCTGATCGCCATTGCGGTCATTCCCTTGATTCTGCTGATGCGAAACAAGAAAAAATTCAACATATGAGAAAACAAGGAAGCGCGGCTGCTGACAGCAGCCGCGCTTTTTCGACAACAAATTGTATTATTCAACAGTAAAATTCCAATTTGGAATCACAGGCCCCGCCAACCCTCGGGCCGCAGCAGGCTCAAATCCTGCTCCGCCTGATCGATGCGGGCCAGCATGGCGTCCCGGTCGGCGTTCAGCGTCCCCTTCAGCGTCAGGTAATTGGACGCGTGGTTCATCCGGAACACGCTGCCGGGGCTGTCCAGATGCTCCATCAGCAGCCGGGTCTCCCGCAGCACCTGGGGCGGTGTCAGCAGACGGAAGCTGCCGTCCTGTACCCAGTCGTACAGGGGCGTGCCGGGCTCCACCATCAGCGTCAGCATCCCGATATATTCCGGATTCATGGCGTTGAATGCTTCGGCGGTCTCCACGGCGTGGCGCTCCAGCAGCTCCGGGCCGCCCAGGCCGGTAATGGCCGTGACGGACAAGGCGATGCCGTTTTTGCGTACCTTTTGGCCCATGGCGACGATCTCCGCCGCCGAGTGGCCCTTGCGCATCAGCTTCAAAACCTCGTCGCAGCCGGACTCCAGACCCATATACACCATAGTCAAGCCCTTGGCCCGCAGGGTGCGCAGCTCTTCGTCCGTGCGGATGCGGATGGATGCGGGAGAGGCATAGCTGGTCACCTGCCGGCACTCGGGGTACAGCTCCCGCACGGTGTCCAGGATGGTCTCCAGCTCTCCGGCCTTGCGCACCAGGGCGTCGCCATCAGCCAGAAACACCTTATCCACACGGGTGTAAAGCTTTCTCGCTGTACGGAAATCCTCCAGCACATCCTCCAGCGGGCGGACTGCAAAGCGCTTTTCCTTGTACATGCTGCAAAAGGCGCAGGTGTTGTGGCTGCATCCGTACGTCACCTGCACGATGAGGCTCCGGGCCTCAGAGGGCGGACGGTATACGTCTCCGTAGTATCTCATGCCAGCAGCTTCTCCAAAGCCGACAGCTTCAGGCAGGTGCACAGCACGGCGATGGCCTGCTCCAGCTCCTCCACCGGGGGCAGGGAGGGCGCGATGCGGATGTTGCTGTCCTGGGGGTCCTTGCCGTAGGGGAAGGTGGCGCCGGCGCCGGTCATGGTGACGCCCGCCTCGCGGCACAGCTCCAGCGTCCGCTTCGCGGTGCCGGGCATGGCGTTGAGGGAAACGAAATAGCCGCCCTTTGGGTGGCGCCACTGCGCGATGCCCAGCGGAGCGATCTCCCGATCCAGCGCGTCGGTCACGGCTCGGAACTTGGGGCCAAGGACGGCGGCGTGGCGGCGCATCAGCGCCAGCGTGTCGGCCTTATTGTGGAGATAGAGTACGTGGCGCTGCTGATTGACCTTGTCATAGCTGATGATCTGCACGCCGATGAGCTTGGACAGATAATCCAGATTGGCCTCGGAGGTTGCCATGCACCCCACGCCCGCGCCGGGCAAGGTGATCTTGGACGTGGAGGCGAACTCATAGGGCATGTCGGCGTTGCCGTACTTGGCGCACTCGGAGAGGATGTCGGGGAACTCCACGAAGTCGCCCTCGAACTCATGGATGCAGTAGGCATTGTCCCACATGAGCACGAAGTCCGGTGCGGCAGGCTTCATGGACGCCAGACGGCGCACGGTCTCCTCAGAGTATATGACGCCGTCGGGGTTGGAGTATTTGGGCACGTTCCACATGCCCTTCACCGCCGGGTCGGCAATGGCCTTCTCCACCGCGTCCATATCGGGGCCTTCGTCGGTCATGGGGATGGTGATCAGCTCGCAGCCGAAGGTCTCGGTCACTTTGAAATGGCGGTCATAGCCGGGAGCGGGGCACAGCCACTTGATGGTTTCTTCCTTGCACCAGGGCCGGGGGCTGTGGAGCAATCCGTGGGTATAGGCCTTGGCGATGGTGTCATACATCAGCTGCAAGCTGGCGTTACCGCCTACGAATACCTGCTCCGGCCGGCAGCCCAGAATATCGGCAAACAGCCGCTTGGCGGCGGGCAGGCCGCTTAGTTCGCCGTAGTTGCGGCAGTCGATGCCGTCGGAGACGAAATCCTCTGCCTTTTGGAACACATTGAAAATATCGCTTACCAGATCCAGCTGGGCTTTTCCCGGCTTGCCCCGGGCCATGTTCAGGCTCAGGCCTCTGGATTTAAGATCCTCAAATTCTCTGCGGATGGTCTCCTGCTCAGTCAGCAGTTCCTGGCGGCTTCTTTCGCTGTACGCGCTCATTCCTGTCATCCTTTCACGGCCCGGAAAGCGGGCCTCTACTCGATTCTTCTTAGTATACCGGGTTTTTCCGTAACTTTCAATGGAAATTCTGCCGGATTTTTCCCCGGAACAACAGGAAAAAGAGCCGGACGGCATAGCCGTCCGGCTCTGTGTCTGCGTGGGGAAAACAGTGGGATCAGTCGATGCCCTTGCCGCCGTTCCACTTCCAGTTGCGGATTTCCGGCAGGTCCACGCCGTTGTCACTGATAAACTGACGGTGCTCCACCAGCTTATCGTTCATCTTCTGCACCAGGTACGCGCCGCGGTTGCCCATCTGGGGCAGACGCTGGATCACGTCCATGACCAGGTGGAACCGGTCGATGTCGTTGAGCACGCGCATGTCGAAGGGCGTGGTAATCGTGCCCTCTTCCTTATAGCCGCGCACGTGCAGGTTCTTGTTGTGGCGGCGATAGGTCAGCTCGTGGATCAGGGTGGGATAGCCGTGATAGGCGAAGATGATGGGCTTATCCTTGGTGAACAGCAGGTCGTAATCCGCATCCGTCAGGCCGTGGGGATGCTCGGTGTGGGGCTGGAGCTTCATCAGATCCACCACGTTGATGACCCGGATCTTCAGATCGGGCAGTTCCTTGCGCAGGATGGTGACGGCGGCCAAAGTCTCCAGGGTGGGCGTATCACCGCAGCAGGCCATGACAACGTCCGGCTCCTGTCCCTGGTCGTTGGAGGCCCAGTCCCAGATACCGATGCCCTGGGTGCAGTGCTTGACGGCCTGATCCATGGTCAGCCACTGGGGACGGGGGTGCTTGCTGGTGACCATGACGTTGACATAGTTGCGGGAGCGGATGCAGTGATCGAACACACTGAGCAGGCAGTTGGAATCGGGCGGCAGATAGATGCGCACCACGTCGGCCTTCTTGTTGGCCACATGATCCAGGAAACCGGGGTCCTGATGCGTGAAGCCGTTGTGATCCTGCTGCCAGACGTTGGAGGAGAGGATATAGTTCAGCGAGGCGATATCCTGCCGCCAGGGCAGTTCGTTACAGGTCTTCAGCCACTTGGCATGCTGGGCAAACATGGAGTCCACGATGCGGATGAACGCCTCATAGCTGTTGAAGAAACCGTGGCGTCCGGTGAGCAGATAGCCCTCCAGCCAGCCCTCGCACATATGCTCGGAGAGCATGGAGTCCATCACGCGCCCGTCGGGATCAAGGAATTCGTCGGAGTCGTACCGCTCGCCGAGGAAGCGGCGGCCAGTGACCTCAAACACGGCGTTGAGCCGGTTAGAGGCGGTCTCGTCGGGAGCGAAAATGCGGAAATTGCGGGAGTCCATGTTCAGCTTCATCACGTCCCGCACATAGCCGCCCAGAACAGTCATGTCCTGAGCATCCACCTCGCCGGGGGCGGGGATATCCACGGCGTAATCCCGGAAATCGGGGGTGCGCAGATCCCGCAGCAACAGGCCGCCGTTGGCATGGGGATTGGAGCCCATACGGCGGGTGCCTTTGGGTGCGAAATCCAGCAGATCCTTCACCGGACGGCCATTTTCATCAAACAGCTCCTCAGGGTGATAGCTGTGCAGCCACTGCTCCAGCAGGGGCAGGTGCTTTTTCGTGTCGGGGCCCATGGAGATGGGCACCTGATGGGCGCGGAAGGAACCCTCCACCGTCTTGTCGTCCACTTCCTTGGGGCCGGTCCAGCCCTTGGGAGAGCGGAACACGATCATGGGCCAGCGGGGACGTGAGGAATCGCCGCTGGAACGGGCGGTCTCCTGAATGCGGTGGATCTCGCGGATGCACCAATCCAGGGTCGCAGCCATCTGCTGGTGCATGGTGGCGGGATCGTCGCCTTCGACGAAACGGGGCTCCCAACCGCAGCCGCGGAAGAACTGCTCGATCTCTTCATGGCTGATGCGGGAGAACACAGTGGGGTTGGCGATCTTGAACCCGTTAAGGTGCAGAATCGGCAGCACGGCACCGTCGGTGATGGGGTTGAGGAATTTGTTGGAGTGCCAGGAGGTAGCCAACGGGCCGGTCTCGGCTTCGCCGTCACCCACCACGCAGGTGGCGATCAGGCCGGGGTTGTCGGCCACGGCGCCGAAGGCATGGGCCAGAGAATAGCCCAGCTCGCCGCCCTCGTTGATAGAGCCCGGCGTCTCGGGAGCCACATGGCTGGGGATGCCGCCGGGGAAAGAGAACTGCTTGAACAGGCGGCGCATGCCCTCCTTGTCCTGGCTGATATTGGGATAGACCTCGCTGTACGTGCCGTCCAGCCAGTCCTGCGCCACCATGGCGTTGCCGCCGTGGCCGGGGCCGGAGAGATAAATCATGTCCAGGTCATCCCGCTTGATCACGCGGTTGAGGTGGGTATAGATGAAGTTCTGGCCCGGGCAGGTGCCCCAGTGACCCACGATGGTCTGCTTCAGATCCTTCTCGCTCAGGGACCGTTCCAGCAGGGGGTTATCCAGCAGGTACAGCTGGCATGCGGTCAGATAGTTCGCAGCCCGCCAATAGGCGTCCAGCTGCTTCAGCTGTGGAGGCGAAAGAGGCTCGC
>QKDF01000176.1 GCA_003245395.1 Clostridia bacterium | reverse complement strand
CTCCGGGTTTTCACCTGTGGAGCGGAGTGTTAACCCCAAGGAGGTTCGATATAGAAGGAACCACGAGACCGGGATCAACAGATAGACAAGGTACGTCAGGATATTTTGCCGGAACAATACAGGGCCCAGCAAGGGAATTTTCGAAAGCAGCGGGATCGCCAGCTTTGGAAGCACATCGATCTGCAGCGGTGTTGTGGGAATTCCAAACAAAACGCGCTGGAAGTACGCACAAAATCCGGCAGCCATAATATTGATTGCCGTACCGGTTACAATCTGCTGCTGACGCATATAGACGGTGATCGCCCCGTATAGGGCGGACATGGCCAATCCGCACACAATTGCCACCAGCAGGCCTGCCGCAAGGCTTCCGGTGATGTAAGTTCCCACAAATCCGCCCCAGGCTCCCATGAGGAAAATTCCCTCAATGGCCGTAATCATCATGCCGGTGCGCTCGGCAAAAACCTCCGCCATGGCACCCAGCAGCAGCGGTGTGCTCATCATAATGGCACGGGAGAGAAGGTTGATCATGCCGGTGTCCCCTCCTTCTTCAGCTTTCTTTTTTCCCTGCGGTCAGTCAGGTAGTGCCGCAGGAAATAGGAGATAATCACGCAGATCATCACAATTCCCTCAATAAAATCAATAATGCTGGCGGGAATACTCAGGTTCGGCAGTCGGCCCATGGTGTTGCCCATAAGATTCATAAAGCCGAACAGCAGCGACGCAAAAATTGCTCCTATGGGATTTCCGTTTGCCAGAATCGCAATGCCGATTCCGAAAGAACCGATGGAGGAGTTGAAATTCTGCAGCAGCATATGCTGCACTCCATTGATCTCCGTCAGCCCTGCCATCCCTGCAAGACCGCCAGAAATCAAAAACGTAATTACATAGATTCTCTGGGAGCGGATACCGGCCAGTTCTGCGGCATTGACGTTGCAGCCGACAGCCCGGATGCGGAAACCCAGTTCCGTTTTATACAGCAGCACCCAGATCAGGACAGCCGAAACCACCGCAATGACAAAGCCAAGGTGCACTCGGGTTCCGGGGAGGATGGTTGGCAGATAGGCGTTGGAAGAGATCGGGTCCGTCTGAAGATATTCCCTCTTGGTTTCCCGGAGTACCGTGCGCAGCAAATAGTCCATCAGGGCTGAAACCACATAGGTGGACATCATGCTGACCAGAAATTCGTTGGCCCGGCATTTGGCTTTGGCCAGACCGATCAGTGCACCGACGGCCCCGCCGGCAGCGAATGCGGCCAGCAGTACAAGCGGGATCAGCAGCCAGCCGGGTATCCGGTCTCCCAGTGCCAGAGACACAGAGACGGCAGCAATAGAACCCGCGTAGAACTGCCCCTGTGCACCGATATTGAACAGGTTTGCTTTATATGTAAAAGCAAAGGCCAGAGACGTAAAAATCAGCGGTGTGGATTTCACCAGCACTTCGCCCAGCGTATACTGATCGGTAACAATTTTCAAAAAAGCGGCGGTATATACTTCCGCAGGGTTGATTTTCATAAACAGCAGCATACTGGCGCTGATCACCAGGCCCACAATGACCGCGCCTACATTGAACAGAAGAACATCCAGATATTTTTGCTTCATTGGGCGCCCTCCTTTTGTACGTAACCCGCCATCAACAGGCCAATTTGCTCTGTTGTCAGCTCACCATTGCGGTAGATTCCCACAATCCTGCCCTTATACATAACGGCAATCCGGTCCGCCATTTCGAAGATCTCCTGCAATTCCGTGGAAACCAGTACGATCCCCTTGCCTTTTTGCTGCTCCTCCCGGATGGACTTATGGATTCGATCCACGGCGCCCATGTCAAGGCCCCGGGTCGGCTGATTGAATACGATGATTTTCTGCCCTACGTCGATTTCACGGGCCAGCACCATTTTCTGTTGGTTTCCTCCCGAAAGGCTTTTGGCCTGCTCGTCGGGACCGGTGGCCTTCACCTGATGGCCGCGGATGATTCCCCAAGTATAGTCTGAAAGGATTTTTCGTGAAATCAGCCCGCGCCTGGTCCAGCGCCGACTGAAACTGCTTTTGAGCATCATGTTTTCTGCCAGAGTCATCTCCATAATCAAACCGTCGCGATAACGGTCCACCGGCACATATCCAATGCCCGCGTCAATCCGCTGGCGGATGGTGGCAGCGGTAAAATCTCTCCCGTCAAAGGTAATTTCACCCCGGGTAACGGCACAGGCGCCGCAGATCACCTCACAGACGGCATCCTGCCCATTGCCGCTGACGCCGGCGATTCCCAGCACCTCGCCGGCACGGAGCTGGAAAGAGACATCTTCCAGCACCGGCGGCTCGCCCTTTCGCTCCACGGTGACATCTTTCAGCTCCAGAACCGTGCTCTCCTCCGGAAAATCCGAAGTTTCCATCTTGGTGTCCGGAGTCAGATCGTGACCGATCATCAAATTGGCCAGACCGTGTTCGTCCGTCTCGCTGCGCTTCAGATCTCCCGCGACCTCACCGCTGCGCATGACAACGATCCGGTCAGCTACCTCCATGACCTCCTTGAGTTTGTGGGTGATAAAAAAGGCCGTGTTTCCCTGCGCGGCATATGTTTTAATAAATTCCATCAGATTCTCGGATTCCTGCGGCGTCAGAACCGCCGTAGGCTCATCCAGAATCAGGATCTTCGCATTCAGATACAGTGCTTTAAGGATTTCAATTTTCTGCTGCACACCTACAGCCAGATCCCCCACTTTGGCTTCCACAGGAATGTCAAAGCCATATCGATTGGCCAGTAAACGGATTTTCTTGTCATACTCTTTCAGTGAAATCCGCCCATGTGTGCTCCCTAAGATGATATTTTCAGTGACGGTGTGGGTCGGGACCAGAGAAAAATGCTGCTGAACCATCGCAATTCCCTGCTGCATGGCATCCTTTGGAGAGCGGATGGCGGTCTCTCGGCCCCGAACCAGGATGACACCCTCGTCGGCGCCGTAAAGTCCATACAGGACTTTCATGATTGTGCTCTTGCCCGCGCCGTTCTCACCAAGGAGCGCAACGACTTCCCCTTCGTGCGCGCAGAAGGAGACATGCTTGTTTGCGATGACCTTTGCAAAATATTTTGAAATACTTTTCAGTTCTACCACTGGCACTGCCATATGAGTCCTCCTTCAAGAGAAAAGCACCTGCCACAAAATATCTGCGTTTTTTGAACGTGACAGATGATTTTGTGACAGGCACTCCGATTTCTTAATTGGACGATGCCGCTTAGTTGTCAAACATGGAGGTCAGATCCACGCCGCCCGCCTTATAGGCGTCCATTGCGGAATTGACCGCGTCGATCACGTCCTGGGAAACGTTGTCCGTGTAGATGGGAACAAAGATGTTTTCCTTGATGCCCACTTCATGAACGGTATGTCCTGCCAGCTGGCCATTCAGATAAGCATCGATTGCCCACTTGTACATCGTGGCAAAATCAAAGTCAATGGAAGCGACGACCGTGTTGGGATCAATGGTGGTCTGGTCAGAGGAATAGCCCACGACCTTAATTCCCTTGTCAATCGCAGCGTCGATAGCACCCAGGCCCAGCTCATTGGCATAGACGAACAGCACATCGGCCCCGTCATCGATCATACTCTCAGCCATCTGCTTGCCCAAAGCCACGTCACTCCAGCTGTTGGCATAGGCCAGATTATAAGAAGAATCGGACAGGCCGCGATCCTTGCTAATGGAAACGGCCGTTTTGCCGTATACGGACATCAGGTGCTCCATTGCCTGGTTGGACTCGCCCCCGATCATGGCAAACTTGCCCTTTTCAGAGATGTTGCCGGCAATGATGCCCGCCAGATAGCTGGCCTCGTACTCCTTGGGGAACAAAGGAGACAGATTGTCCAGATCGCAGTTGGCGCCGTTGACAACCACAAACATCGTTTTGGGATAGCTTGCGGCCACCGTGGCGGCAGCCTCGTCAAACTGAGAGCCGGCGGCCATAATCATGTCATAACCACGCTCCGCATACTCGCGGAAGGTGGATTCGAAGTCTGCGGACTGAACGTTTTCCACATACTCCATGTTGGTTCCCAGCCCCTGGTTGCAGGCAACCAATCCGGCGTAGTTGGATGCGTTCCAGCCCTGATCATTCACTTCTCCGGGCAGGATGAGGACAATTTTGTAGTCGGCAGAGGTTTTCACTCCGGATGCCGAAGCTGCGGAGCTTCCTGCGGCCTGGGTATCGCTGCTTCCACACGCGGTGGAGAGAGTGGCCAGAGAGAACACCATCAGTGCCGCCAAAAGGGCAGAGAGACTCTTCTTCATATTTCCTCCATTCTGTCATTGCAAAGATGACTCTTCAAACTTAAGCAGCTTTCGCCGCCTTGTTATTATTCTAAATTTTATTGAAAAAATCGCAATACGGTAATGCTACGATTTTTTCAAAAATGTTATGATTGTTGAAATACTGTATCTGTACCAGCAACATCATCTCCGAAAATATCCTGCTAT
>QKDF01000110.1 GCA_003245395.1 Clostridia bacterium | reverse complement strand
GCGTCTTAATGTACCGACCGTCGGTGCTACAGCTGGCCGGATCAACGAAGAGGGCGGCAGCGTTTACCTGAGCAGCCAGAATGACCTGGAGATCGGGCTTATTTCCGCGGCCGGCTGCGTCTCTGTGACTTTCAATGGCCGACTGACTTCCGGATCAGGAGCGATGACTGCACAGGGCACACAGGTGGTCAATATCGTCAGCGGAGAAGGAGCAAACCTGACTGCCTCCCGCGGTATTGGAACACAGACCGCACCTATTGGCCTGGATAGTCTGGGCACAGTGGTTACAAGTTCCTCCGGCAGTACCTATTTGAACAGCTCTGGGCGCGTATTGAAGATTTTCGGTACAACGTCAGGCAGCTATGGAATTGTGGCGGCAGGCAGCGTATCGGGCGGAGCGTCCGGAAAAACGGATCTTGCTTCCAACAACTTGACCATCAGTGCGAACGGCAGCATTGGCTCTGAGGCTGATCCGCTTCAGATCTATGTCCCGGGTGCAGTGAGCGGTGAAGCCAAAGCGGGGGAGAGCCATATCCAAAACAGCTATACGGAACCGACGCGTCTTGTCGGCGGAGGCGGCGGGGGAGAAATTGAGATCATGATCGGGCTGACCGCCGGACCTCACGGCACCATTTCTCCAAGTGACGGCACTTTCAGCAAGGGAGACAGCGTAACCTTTATCTTTACTCCCGACGAGGGATATGATGTAGCTGATGTGCTGGTGGATGGACAGAGCGTGGGGGCAGTTGAAAGCTATACATTCCAGAATTTGAGCAAGAGCCACACGCTCGAAGTGATTTTCCGAGTGCACCTGATAGACGGTTTCCAGGATCTGAATCACTCGGCCTGGTATCGTGAACTTGTGGAGCGCATCCTGCAAAAGAGCTTGTTCTACGGTGCTGCTGGTGCGACGTTCAGTCCTTCCGGGACCATGACCCGCGCCATGTTTGCGGTGGTACTGGGCCGGTTGGTCGGCATTGACCCCACCGCGTCCTTTGCGGCCGACTTCCGGGATGTCAGCGCAGACGCCTGGTATGCCGGGTATGTGACCTGGGTGGCCGAAAATGGAATCGTCTTTGGTCACGCAGACGGGACTTTTGGAGTTTCCGACAGCATTACCCGGGAGCAGATCGTGACTCTCCTGTACCGCTATGCACTGCATGCCGGATTGACGGCCGAAATCGATGAAACCCAGGGGCTTGCAGGTTATTCCGATTGGGAGCAGATTTCCGCATATGCCCGCCCGGCGATGCAATGGGCAGTGGAAACCGGATTGCTTCAGGGCAACGGCGGACGGCTGATGCCGACAGACAAGGCTACCCGAATCCGGGTGGCTGTCATCTTTGGACGGTTTTGTGTACAGTTTTCTCTGTGAGTACAGGATATAAAAGTAACCTGATTGATTGCAAAGGGCCCGGCTTTGGGAAAAACCAAAGCCGGGCCCTTTGGCGGTCTGTAAGCGGTAAATCCAAGATGCTAAGAGATTTTGCACTCAGCCCGTATACCGGTATGCGATGTAAACGCGGTCTGCACCCTTGAAGTCGATCGGCATGATTTCAATGCACGGCAAAGAACCTCTACCATTTTGGCATCGGCTCGCTCATAGATGTCCACGGACACTTCTCCGAGGCGGATACTGCCAAAGGCTCTTTTCTCACAGAAAGAAAGCAATTGCAATCCGCTGCGGTATTTGGCGTTTACTCATGGACAAAAAAGAACCCCGTAAGCCTTAATTGCACAAGGCTTACGGGGATTTTTATGTTCGTTCCCACTCAATGGTGAACTTTTGGGCTCTACCATATACAGTGGTTGCTGGTGCGGATTGCTATCTAGATTTACTCGATTATCTGGATTGTTTTCGTTTGCTGGTCTTGTTGTGTGGTCACAAAATTCAGCTGTGATTGTTATCGCTATATGGTATCAAAGTTCAGTCTGCCACTCCAGCTTTTTCCGGCTGGTCAAATTGTGCAGGTAACTAACAGCTTCCGACTAAAATCACTGAACGCTGTTATCCTTGCGCTTTTTACTAAGCACATAGGTACCGGCCAGACCAACTGAGGAGAATCCGCTCAAAGCGAACCACAAAGCGCTCATATCGCCGGTCTGAGGGACGCTGGCCAGGGCAACCGGCTCATCTGCAATATCTTCTGTGGGCTCCGTGGGCTCAGTGGCTACTGTGGGCTCAGCGGCTACTGTGGGCTCCAACGGAACTGCTCCCAATGGAGTTTGGGGATCTGTGATTTCGGAGGTAATAGTGGTGCTGGGGGCGGGGTTACTAGGCGTCTCACTGCCGCCACCACCGCCATTAGCAGTATAGGCATTGACAAGTGTAACGGTGTCCGCATCGCCAGCGTCCACAGTACCGGTGCCATTGTCGTTATCCCCGCCGGAGACGGTTACAGCGGAGGGGGAAGTGTAGCCATTCAGCGTGGGGATAGAACCTTCGCTGACACTGTACGTGGTACTTTCATCCAGTGCGAGGGCCGTGCTGGCTGTCCAACGGGATGTTGTCGAATCATAAGAGAAGTCGTCGCCTGCAAATGTCACACTTTGTCCTTCTGCGTAGGTGACCGTGACAGAGTAATCTTGCATAAGAGCTTTATCAGCATCGGAATCTCCCACGCCGGTCACATTCTTGGTGATGGTCAGAGAGCCGGTCTGAGGAGTTACAGGGTCGGAGCTAGTCGTATAGGTGTTGGTCAGTGTCACGGTGTCCGCATCGCCAGCTTCCACAGTACCGGTGCCATCCTGGTTATCCCCACCGGAGATGGTTGCAGCGGAGGGGGAAGTGTAGCCATTCAGCGTGGGGCTGGAACCTTCGCTGACACTGTACGTGGTACTCTCATCCAGTGTGAGAGTTGTGCTGGCTGTCCAGCAAGAGTTAGCTGTATCATACTGGAACCCAGTAATAGCTGCGGTTTCTCCGGTGGCATAGGTGACTGTGACAGAGTAATCTTGCATAAGAGCTTTATCAGCATTGGAATCTCCCACGCCGGTCACATTCTTGGTGATGGTCAGAGAGCCGATCTGGGGAGTTACAGGAGGAGCAGCCGGAATCGTTCCGATATCAATGTGGCTGATACTACCACCGGAAACCGTAATGCTAGAACCCCAAGAAACTGTTACGGTCGCGTCGTAATTTCCTCCATTTTGTGTTACGCCATCCGGTATGTAATCACTTAACTTAATTGAATTCCCAGATACGAATATATGACCGTCAATGCCGTTTTTCAGTGACCCGTCCTTGGATAAGGCAAATAACCACAAGGAATCCTGTTCGTCAGGGGACAGCGAATTTTGACTGAGAACAAATGCCCCTTTGGCCTGCTTGATAATGATAAAGTTGAAGCCGGCAGTAGAATTATCGGAGGAATACCACGTTTCAGAACTGCCTGCTGGAACCGTTATACCATCTGACCAAGCCTGCGGGAAGGGTTCACCCTCCGTCGCGAAGGCGGTGATACTTAGAACTCCCATCATCATGCGCAGAACCGTCAGGATAGAAAATGTTTTCTTTATTGTTTTTGCCATAATTTCGTTCTCCTATCATTTTGAGACCGAAATACGTGACAGCCGGGCTGCCGTGGCGTTGTCGCTTTAGGCCCCTTGCTTTGCGTCCCGGAGTTTCTTCCGGTTTGCCGTTTCAGTACTCTACTCTCTCTTTTGAGTTTAAATTATCTTATAATCGAATGTCTTTATGACCCGCAGGAAAATTGTTATAATTTGCCGCTTTCCAGTGCACTGTTCATCAGAAACAGCAGTTCCAGCACACTGCGAAAACTCTCGTCTCTTCCACCCTCCAGCCAGGTCACGCTGCCCTGCCAGCTTGCGTTTTGCCGGAACAAAACACGAACGGCGAACGTTGCAAGTTTTCCCTGGTATGTCCCTTGCTCATGTCCTGTAACGGGGAGCTGTTCCGCAGGAGAAAACTTCCGTTTCGCTACAAAGGACTGTGGAAATTTTATCTCATCCAGTAAGCAATCCATTTTCAGCAACATCTGCATCAGGCCTTCAAACCCTACAGCTCCGCTCATAAATGAATTGTATATTCGCCCCTGAAATCGGTCTGATTGATAGCTGTCAATACAGATCATCGTTGCACGGTATTTGTCTTCTACCACTTCTGTGCTCCCCTCCTTTGATTTCCTATTTTCATTTATACTATAGTCGACCGTGGTTACAAGATCGGGTATATTTTGAACTTTGAAATTCAAAATAAAGAAAATTTTCCTGGGCGGAATTCACACGACCGCAATCGAAAATTCCAAAATATTTGCCAATAACAATCTGCTATGCACAGTATTAAGATGATTCGGAATCGCAGAAATCCACGGCTTATACCTTCAATAAAATGTACTTGGAAAATGCTCTATAGACGCAGACTATTTAGCTTTCGGCAGTTTACTTCCGGATGAAATGAAAGCGTCAGACATACTACTGACGCTTATTACCTAAATAGCTGATGTACTTATCA